>CAZZDT010000031.1:0-12012 GCA_964652435.1 uncultured Bdellovibrionales bacterium | reverse complement strand
CGGCGGCTTTACCGAAGCCATCGACACTGTCCTCTTCGGAAACACCACCGCAGAGTGTGACCAAATTAATCCGTGGCAATTAAGCTGCGAAGCACCAGCTGCAGATGCTGAAGGTGCCGTCGATATCACCGTTCAGTCTGGAGACCTCTCGGTCACTGAAATCGATGCCTTCACTTACATCGATCTTCGCCTCGACAGCATCACGCCAGCTGAAGGCGCCATTGCCGGTGGAACCCGAGTGGAGATTCAAGGCAATGGGTTTGGATCTGACAGCCGTATCTTCTTTGACCAACGCGAAGCCACCGACGTAGTTATCGTCAACGACCAAACCATCGTGGCCCGCACACCCGCTGCTGGCTCAGCCGGGCTCGTCGATGTTCGCATTGAAACATGGGGCATCGAACGCAATGCAGAAGACTTCTTCAGCTACTTTGACCCAGCAGATTTAAACAACTGGACCGGTGGCGGTCCCATCGATGGCTCCGTGAATATCACTGTCATCAGCACCAGCGGTGAGCGTCTGGAAAACGCATTCGTGATGATGGGAGCGACGGCAAACCCAGAACAAGATCACCTTTATGGATATACAGACGCCCGCGGACAAATCACTATCAGTGGCCTTGAAGTCTTTGGCGCTCAGAGCTTCCATGCAGGTAAAGTTGGCTTTGGTAAATTCTCTTGGATTGAGACCGATGCTCAAAACCTTACGATGCAGCTTACGCCGCGCGAGGATCCGCCACCAGATCCACTGCCACCATGTCCCGAGCCTGGTTCAATGGTACCACCTCTGATTCGTGGCGACGTTTATCGGATCAAGGACGACTTCAATACAGGTGCAGACCTTGTGGTCGTGACCACCAGTTACCGAAGCTTCTCAGAGCAACTGCCAGATCCAGGACCAAATTCTCAACTGATGAGCAATGGTTCTTATGAAATCTGGGCCCGCACGGGTGACATGGTTCTTATGGCTTTGGCCGGAGAAGTCACAGACGATGGCATGCTCGATGTGCACGCCATGGGCTTTCGACCATTCGTCTACACAGAAGCCAGCTCAGGTCTCGCTTGCGATACTGAGTCACAATGTGAAACCGGTGAAGAATGCATTGATGGCCTCGCCGAAGAAGGCGGTCTTTGTGTTCGAGTTTACGAGGACATGGACATCTACGTAGACACTCCGCTCAAGCAGCCTTTGAAGATTGTTCTCGACGATCCACCACTTCAGGGTGTGACCAGCATGAACGCACTCTTGCCAACACATGCTGCAAGCTATGTTTGGTATGACTTCGGCTACATGGGACTCCACATGATGGGTGCCAGCGTCCAGCCAAATACAGATACTGTTTATGTAGACATGCCCCTGCGTCTTCCAGAGTCTATGGACTTTGCAACCTTCAACGTAGATACAAGTGTGGGAGCAAGTGTTGATGGAGAAATCTATCCACCTCGTTCAGACACAAGAACCTATGGCTTAACGGATACCGTAGACCCCGTTGTGGCCAGCCCGTTCTTGAAGACACACCAAAAGATTTCACCCACGGCATCCAATTCACTTGGGCCTATGAACTTTGAAGTTCAGCTCTTGCCAGAGATGCCGTTCGATGTTGAACCTTCGGCCAATGTGCACTGGATGTACAACTTTGAAACCATCATTCCATGTGATGGAGCGATGCCAATATCGCGCCCCATCATTCACTGGTTTGCAATTTCACCGGGCAACAATGTTCAGTTTGATTTGCCAATCTTCCCGCAAATGGGAGCTGGCTTGAATCTACCAACAGATGCCTACTACTGGCAGCTGCTGGCGCTCTACTCACCCAATGCAGATTACGATGAGCTGAATATCTCATCGCTCTTTAACTGGAAGAGCCGAGCACTCTACGTATCCAACTTCACGCATACGCAGTGAAGTAGGAGCCCTTAAGAAAAGACAGTGTCCTGCTCCTTCTCGGGAGCAGGCACACTTTTCAACTCTTAAGCCTTCTTAACCGCCTCTTGCCAGGTGGCGACCTTTTCCTTCACAAGTCCACGATCCATCACTGGCTGGAATGTTCTATCCACCGCCCAAGCTTTCGTGATCTCATCTACGCCGCTAAAAACACCGGTGCCCAATGCCGCAAGGTAAGCAGCTCCCAAGGCAGTGGTATCCAAGACTGTCGGTCGCTGAATCTCAACCCCAAGTAGATCGGCTTGAAACTGCATCAACATTGCGTTCGCAGCCGCGCCACCATCAACTCGAAGACTTTGGATTGAAGTTTCACTGTCGGAGCGCATAGCACCCAGCAAATCAGAAACCTGGAAAGCGATACCTTCTAGAGCCGCACGAGCAATGTGTGCTCGGGTCGTTCCTCGGGTCAGTCCACAAATGATACCGCGTGCATCTGGATTCCAATGAGGAGCCCCCAGACCTGTCAAAGCAGGAACCACCGTCACACCACCGTTGTCTTCTACTTGGGCAGCCAGCGCCTCAATCTCACTGCTGCTCTCGAAAAACTGCAGGCCATCTCTGAGCCACTGAACAACAGCGCCCGCAATAAAGACACTGCCCTCAATGGCATAAGTAAGCTTTCCATCCAGGCTCCATGCCACAGTAGACAAAAGCCCCCGCTTACTCGACTTAGGCTCTGCCCCCGCATTCACCAATGCAAAAGCTCCCGTTCCGTAAGTGCACTTGGCCATACCGGGCGTAAAACACGCCTGACCAAAAAGCGATGACTGCTGATCCCCGGCAATGCCGGCAATTGGAATTCCGTCCGGCAAAATACTCAAGCCTTTGGTTTTTCCGTAAATTTCTGAGCAACCCCTTACTTCGGGTAAAATACCCGTTGGGATATCTCCCAAGACGCTGCAAAGCTCAGCATCCCAAGCCCCTTTACGAATATCGAACATCAGGGTTCGTGAGGCGTTCGTTGCATCGGTAACGTGAACCTCTCCGCCGGTTAGCTTCCAAACCAACCAAGAATCAATGGTACCAAACCGTGCCTGACCTGCATTTGCTTTCGAGCGCAGACCATCCACGTTGTCCAAAAGCCACGCGACTTTCGTGCCCGAGAAATAAGGATCCAAAACCAACCCCGTGCGCGTTTGAACCATCTCGAGATGTCCAGCTTCTCGAAGGGCCTTGCACGTATCTGCGGTACGCCGATCTTGCCAAACAATCGCATTGGCCAGTGGCTCCCCTGATTCGCTCCAAATCCCTGTGGTCTCGCGCTGATTGGTGATTCCGATGGCATTGATATCAGAGCCTTGAATCCCCGCAGCCTCCAAAGCCTTCGGCAATGATTTTTCACAGGACTCCCAAATTTGTTCCAGCTTGTGCTCAACCCAGCCCGGTTGCGGAAAATGCTGCTCGAATTCCGCATATCCCCGGCCTATCACTTCCACGCTTCCCTGAGCGGGATCAATCTTTACAACCAGACAAGTCGTCCCGGTGGTACCTTGGTCAATTGCAAGTATGTGCTGTGCCATCTTTTGTTCTCTCCAATCCTAGAGTTTGCCCCACTTCAATCGCACAAAGCCCTGAAAGCCGCAATCCAGTGAGACACACTGGACCATTCTAAACCTGGAGTGTTGCGAAGCCGTGGCTAGCGACATAGGTTGACCTGAGGATATGGAGAAAACGCTATGAATCTTAGCCTGGAAAGCTTTGAAGGCCCGGCACTGCTTTGTCAGGGTACAGCCATTACCCATAATGAGGCTTACACGGCTCGCTTTCACAATGCCTCTTTATTGGCTCTTTTTGCGCCCACATCCCACGAACTGATCACCCAGCTGCTCCATTCTCAAACTCCCAGCACCATCAGCGCACCTATAAGCGATGGAAGCGGCGCCCTTTCACTGACATTTTTACCGCTTTCTGCTTCAGAACAACCCTCGTATATCATTCTCCTAAGCGACGCAGACGCAGAGCCTCAACGTCCCGCAATTCACCAACTGCTTATGGTTGGACAGCTTGCCGCCGGAGTCGCCCACGATGCGAACAACGCGCTCACCACAGTGATTGGTCGTCTGCTTCGCATTCGCACGCGCGGTCAACTCACGCCGGTGCTGAGCCAGGACCTCGATATTATCGAGTCCGCCACGCGCAATGCCGCTACCATTCTCAAGCGACTCCAAGAATTTTCCAAGCGTCGAACAGATGAGCTGGAAGTGGTTCCCCTGGCTGAGCTCTTAGAGGAAATTTCGCGATTCGTTGAAACACAAGTTCCAGAGGGCGTCACCCTTGAAGTTGACGTCAAGCACACACCTGATGTTGTGAGTCACCGGCAAGATCTCATGGAGGTCCTGCTTAATCTCACCGGTAATGCCATGGATGCAGTGGAGAGCAAATCGGGCATCGTTACGCTGCGTGTTGATCTCGCCTATGGTCAACCCACCATCGAAGTTCAAGATAATGGCGTTGGGATTCCCCCGGAAATCGCCGAGCGAATGTTTGACCCCTTCTTCTCAACCAAAGGGGAAAAAGGAACTGGGCTCGGACTGAGTATGACCCGCGATATTCTGGCCGGTCATGGCATTGAACTTGATTGGGAATCCAAACCCAATCAAGGCACCAAATTCACTCTGATATTTCCGAGAACCGAGCAAACCGCCCAGGGCCAGCGCAAACTGAAAAAAGAACAACTCAGCGTGATGGTTGTGGATGACGATATCTTTGTTTCAGAAATGATTACAGAGCTTATCAAGGACCAGGGCCACAGCGTTCAGGCAGTCAATAGCGCAAGCCAGGCCATGGACTTGGTGTCAAAAAAGCCCGTTGACCTCTTGCTCACGGATTTGGATTTGCCTGAAACAGACGGTTGGAAGCTCGCTCAACAAATGCGAACCAAATATCCAGATATCATTATCGGAATGGTTACGGGCTGGCCATTAAGTCTTGAAGAACGCGCAAGCAGTGCTCAAACCGTAGACTTTATATTGAATAAGCCATTCACCATGCGAGAGCTCAAACTTGCCTTAGACCGAATTCAAATGGTCCAAGAACCCGCAAACGATTAAAGCCCCTCGCGGTGCTGTGCACTTTGCAAAACTTGCCTTACGTGCCCAATTTTCTCGATCATGCTTACACGGGTTGAAAGCGATTCAGCGCGCTCTGCCTCCAAGGTTTCACGCAAAGTTTGCGACTCTTTCTCCAAGCGCGCAAGCTCCTGACGACCAGACTCCAAAGAGGCCTTAAGCTTTTCAATTGCTTCATCCCTCTCTTCGATATTGCTGGTTAGAGAACTTGCTGCTTCTTGGGAATCGGTCACGAGCTCTTGATGCTCCGCCTGCAGTTCTTCCAAGGTCTTTTTCGTGGTGTTCAACTCGGCATGGACCGCGTCTACTTGATCCTCGTACTTATCAATCTCGGTTTTTAAATCGTGTTCTCGCTGGACAAAGCTGGCCTCGATTTCTTCCTTAGCAGCAATCAAGCGCTCATGATCTTGCTCGAGCAACGTTCGTTCTTCACGAAGGTCACCGAGGTTACTTTGAAGTTCAGTCATCTGACCCTTCATATCCTCATTGGCCTCCATCCACTCACTGATTTGCTGCTCGCTTTGCTCCAAACGACTCTCTAAATGTTCCTTGTCACTGGTTAAGCCAGAAACTTCCACTTGTGATGCTGACAACTTTTCACGCAGCGTTTCAGCTTCAGCATCCAGGCCATCTCTGGCCGCACGAACCAAACTCACTTCTTGCTGCAAAGCTTCAAGACGTTCATTCTCTTGCTGCAACTCTAAGGCATGGGTCACCTTTTGTTGCTTTAAGTCGCTCTCAAGACTCTTTAAGTCATCGCGCAAACCGCTCTGCTCAGCTTCACTTTGAGCAATGCTCGAGCGCTGCTTGCGAATCGTGTCTTTAAACTTATCAATGGCTTGGTTACGGGCCTCCAAATCTCTTTGAAAAGCAACTTGCGCTTCTTCAAGCTCTTCACGAACCAACTGCAGAGTCTCTTCATTCTCAGCGGACGAAATTTTAAAACGGCTCAGTTCTTCACGACCAGAATGTAAATCCTTTTTGAGCTGCGCAACTTGCTCTTTCATAGAAGTGCGCTCGCTGTTGTGCTCGTCTTGAAGTTGCCGATGCTGAACTTCAAGAGCACTCAATTGAGAATTCTTTTCTTCAATCAAGCGCTGATCATGGGCACGTCTGGCGCTCATCTCATCTCGAAGTGCTGTCTCCATTTCATCGCGCTTCTTGAAGGTTTGCGCGACTTGTTCTCCATAATCTTCAATCTCTTTTTTCTTACGCTCAAGGTAATCTTCCATGGCCGCAAGTTTTTGCGTCAACTCACCCACTTCAGATTTTAATTCTGTGGTCCGATGCCAATAATGCTTAAAGAGTCCCTCTAATAAATCCATCTCCCGGTCACGGGTGGACCAAGCTTCCTTAAATTTCGTTTGTTGAGTTTCTGAGCGCTTTAGCTTTTCTCGAAGGTAAGCAACTTTTTCTTCGGCAGAACCTCGGCCCGGTGGCAGAGGTGGCGAGTCAGAAACAAAGAGGTCTTCAAAGGGTGTTCGTCCACCCCAAGCACTTCCATCGGTATCAACGGGCTTAGATGGCTGTACCTCGGCTCCAACGGCAACACCTTCAACCAAAGGCGGCGGGATCACCGGCGGGCCGGGAGCATCGATGGGTGGCTCTACGGAAATATCCAGGTCTTCATCCAAAAAATCGTCCGAGTGATCAGTCATGTCTTCCCCGTCAAAACTGGCTGTTTTACCATCAGGTAAAAAAAGCGACTCTAGAGAAGTGTAGCAGGGCTAAGCCAGCTTTCAAAGCAAGGAGCACTATTGTGCCAGAGGGCCCCAATATTCAGGCTTTACGCCTCGAGGTGGGCTCAAACGAAAGGTATTTTCGGTCAAGGCTGGATTTAAGACGATGTCACGAGTTTTCAGAGTGGCTTTCACGTCATCGCGGGGCGCGTTGAGAACCAATTTCGCGGGCAAACCGGAGCTATGACGATCGTCGATGGTCACATCACATACCAGTTGCCCATCCACCGAAACCTCCAAACGAGTCATTTGCATCGTATTCGGATCTACATGCACCCGCATCGCCCGATTGGCTTGCTCCCAGTTCAAAACGAGATAGCCCGATTTGTCATCATAATTCATAAGAGCATCTTCAGGTATCGCGACGACTCCAAACAACAAATCAACCCAGCCGGCTGCATCCAGGTGAAGCGGCGCGAAAAACAAAAGGCGGTCTAAAGTTTCTGGCGTTGCTGGGCCGTAAAGAAACCGAGACTCACTCATCTTGGAGAGGTCAAAGGTTTGTCCGTTGGTTGCAAAAGCCTCCAGAACGCCACCATGAGGTCCCATCAAATTGTATCGGAATTGGCCCGGCCTCATGGCCGCTAAACTTACGGTTCCTTTAAGCCGTCCATCTGGGCCAAAGAAGGTGACCCGCATTTCGCAGGTAAATGACTTCAACTCGGCGCTCTGCTTTTCCATGGCCTTTACCACTTCGGAGACCGTGACCGATTCAATGTGCTGCGGCATGGGTATTCGACCAGCACACCCCACACACAACAAAAACAAAAGAATGGAGCCAAGGGGCGCACTGCCGACCTTCTTGTTGATGCTATTGTTCTTTAATTTGTGAACCATTGCTTTGCTCAATCACCTTACGTGCTTCATTCTCATACTCTAGATCAAAGGACTGCTTCAAAATCCACTGACATAATTCTACCGCCTTCTCTCTTTGACCATGGCTCAAATAAGCCCACGCCAAACGAAGGACGATGGCTGGATTGTTCGGGCAACGCCGATAAGCCTCTTTAAGATACCTTAAGGAGCGCACCTGATCCTGATTTTGACCATACCAATGGCCGAGATTTGCCAAAACATGACAATCTCCAGGTTGTTGTCGATGTGCCCGGCGAAGCTCTACACCACGGCGCTGCAATCCACTTGAGTCTAAGACGGGTTGAACAAGAGGATGATTCAAAGTTTGCGGAGTGACGAAGGTTTTAAACTTCTCTGATAATTCGCCGCCACTTTCACGAAAATCGAGTCGCAAGAGATCGAGCTCACTGGATTCCCGACATTGGCTGTATTCACGACGCGCCAATTCCTCTCGACCATGGTCTTCAAAGAGCCGCGCCATCATGCAAACAGACTCAGGCATTTCGTGCATTACCTTAGTCCGAAGCTTTTCAATCCAATCCATACGACCGAGCCACAAAGCTGACTCAAAACGAAGTAACCAAGCGCTCTTAAATCCCGGCTGCTCTGGCTCAATTTCTCTCAGCGTATTTTCAACCATGGCAAAATCATCGATCTCAAGATAGAGACGCCCCAGAGCCAATCTCAATTCAACATGTTCCGGCCTAGCTCTGAGACCTTTTTCCAATAGCTCGACGGCTGCGAACCATTGGTTGAGATGTCCCAAAGCACGAGCAAGCCGCAGATGCAGTTCTGCCGAATAAGGGTCATGAACCAAGGCCAAACGGTATTGGTCCACAGCATCCTGATAATGCTCTTGGACCACATAACGCTCAGCTTGAATCACGTAAGCAATTGCTGAAGCATCGGCCCTAAGTGTGGGTGTATCGGATTGACGAGAATCTAAACGTGGTGATGTTGAAAGACTGGCCGTACAAGCGGTTCCAAGCCACAGCCAAACAAGAATACTCGGTAAAGAACGAAGCACTATTTAGACTTCTTTTTGCCCTTTTTACCTTTTTTACCCTTCTTGCCTTTGCGTCCCTTTTTGCCACGCTTACTCTTTTTGCCTTTTTTGGCCTTCTTCTTCTTTTCCACCTTCTCGGTCGGAGCCTCAGCTGGAGGCGCAACGGCCTTCGGTGGTTCCCAAGCGGTCAACAAACGCTTTGCTTGAATATGCTTTGGCTGCGCTTTTAAAAGAAGTTTGAGAGTGGTGATGGCCTCATCAAGACGCCCAAGCTGATGATAGGTTTGAGCCAAACGCAGCCGTGCTCGTTGAAAACGTGGCTCCAAATCAACCGCTGCTTCAAATGCCGCAGGTGCTTCTTTAACGGTCGTTTCATGACTCATCAAAATCAAGCCGTGAGTAAAAGCTATCCAATGATTCGGCGGGCTTGCCAAGTCAGACTGCTGCAGGCCCAAATCTTCAAGGTACATCCGCAGGTACTGCTCGGCCCGGGTTAAGGTATCGCTGTCTTGAGCCTTATGCAGCGCCGCCGCTAATTTGAAATGAGCGTTGCCAGAATGATTGTCTAAACCTGACTCAATCGCGCGTCTTGCCTTCATCAAGGCCCGGCCACCACGCTCTACAAATTCTTGAGCTTTTTGGCCCGCAGTTGCTTGTGCGCGTAGCTTTTGTACCACAGCTACATAATCCTTTGGGCGGTCCTTGGAACTGGCGGCATCAAGTCGAGCCAATTCGTTTTCAGCGGCCTGCTTCAGATCTAAAATATGAGTCCCCTCACCCTTTAGATCTGCTCCCATAAACACATTGGCGATGGCTTCAAAGGCAAGAGCGTCGGCGTAATTGTCATCGATTTCTTTAGCTTTATTAAACTGTCCTAAGGCGTTGTTGATGGCCTTGGACGTATCTCCCAGCAAGAGGTCCTGACCCTTTTGGCAATAAGGAACAGCTGCTGGATCAACACCTGCATCCACACCGATAAATTGCCCCACGGTTTGGTCAAAAATCTGAGGCGCAAGGGTGAAGGTGAGGCCTGCATAGGCAGCAGCACCAATCACAATAAAACTCAAAACGCGAACGAATGACGAGCGGCGACGGGCTTCAAGCTCCATATTGTCGACAGGGCTCGTATCAAATCCCTCTCGAGTGGGCTCACCCAACTGAGCGGAGAGCGCCATCATGTCATCGAATGAATCCACAGCCGCAATGGCTTCACGTGCCTCAGCTTCTTCTTGTTCATCTAATTGCGAAGCTGCATCGGATGCCTGGGCGCCATCTTCATCAGAAGTGTCATCAAAATCCGGAAAAGGATCTGAATCACCCGTGCTTACATCAAGCTCGGTGGCCGCCATTTCGTCTTGAGCTGAAATAGGAGAATCAACTTCAGCAACCGTATCGGCAACGGCCTCTTCAGCAATCACCTGATCTTCTACGGAGGGCATTTCCATGGCTCTCGAAGGTGCGTCACCTTCAGGGCTTACGAAAAATATATGGCCGCATGATGTGCACTGAGCATCGTATCCCTCAGCTGGGATATCCGCTGCTTCAAATTCGTAGCGTGCGCCGCATTTATCACAGACCACTTGCATCTGACGCTCTCTCTTCTTGAGGTTTTCTCGTTAAATATCGTCCCATTCGATAGAACCTTGAGGTGAATGTCAAACCCCAGGCCCATCAAATCCGAGCCTATTTAAAAACACACGTTAATAGGAATTCGTGATTGCCTTTGGTGCCTAAAATCGGTGAATCCATTGTCTGCACCTCGGTGGCTCCTAATCGAACCACTTCTTCTTGAATTCGCACCAATGCAGCCTGCCTAGCCTCTTCATTGCGTACAATTCCGCCCTTACCAACCTCTTCCCGACCGACTTCAAATTGGGGCTTCACCAAAGCCACCAGTCGACAAGGTTTGGCCGCCGCGCCCAAAACCGACTCCAAAATCAGCATCAGAGAAATAAACGATACATCGATACTGATTGCTGAGACCTTTTCACCCAAGATTTCAGGATCCCAGGTTCGAACATTGATTCGCTCCATGCAGACCACGCGCTCATCTTGCCGCAAGCTGTAAACCAATTGGTTGTAACCCACATCAACCGCGAAAACTTTCTTGGCACCGCGCTGTAAAAAACAATCCGTAAAACCACCGGTTGAAGCGCCCACATCGAGACAAATCTTGTTTTCCACTGAAATATCAAAAGCTTTTAAGGCGGCTTCCAGCTTCAATCCACCACGAGAGACAAAGGGAATAGGTTGCCCTTTAAGTCGTAACTCTGTGTTTTCGGGAAGATTTTGTCCTGGTTTTTCAACACGGTTGCCATGAATATCCAAAACAACCCCAGCCAGAATAAGAGCCTGGGCACGGGTGCGGGAGGGGGCTAAACCTTGCTCCACCACCATCAAATCCGCGCGCATCTTAGCCATGAATGTCTGCTATCACTCGGCGGAGGGTTCGAAAGGCTGCGTCTTGTCATCGTCGAGTAAAACTTCGAGGCGATGCTCCGCCGCATCCAAGCGCCGGGTACCCTCTTGGCTCAATCGCACACCTTCCTCGAAAAGACTCAGAGCGTCTTCCAATTTAGTTTCGCCAGTCTCCAGCGTTTGAGCAATATTCTCAAGCCTTGCAACAATCTGCTCAAAGGACTGTTCTTCTTTTTTGTCTTTCTTAGCACTCATAGTGAAACCTGCTTAAAGTGACTCAGGGGCTTTCGTCAAGCCGAGTCGTCCACAACAACCTGTCGCGTGCCCCGCGCCAAGCGTAACGATAATTTATCTCCGGGCTGAAGCGCATCAGCATCTTTGACCGCTTCTCCTGCTTCATTCAATGCGATGGCATAACCCCTATCCAAAACACTCAAAGGCGATAGGGCATCGAGTCTTCTTCCCGCCAACGCAAGTCGCGCACGCTCATGCTCCAGCGACCGCCCCATGGACTGGTGCAAACGATGGCGAAGCTGATCGAGCTGATTTCGCTCAGAATCCAGGCGTCGTCGTATGGCTGGCAGAATTCGTGATTGCGAAGCCACCAACGCCGTACGCGTTCTAGATAGCGATACTTTCGGATCGTGGGCTCGCAATCGCAACGTTAACTGGTTTAAGCGCTTTGCCTGATTCGCCAAATGCCCCCGCAGCGATGGTGCAAGGCTATCGCGAGCATAGGCAAGACGCTGCATCGCCTCTCGCAACACCAAGCGGCCATCGCCCAACTGAGCGTCAAACATCTTAAGAGTTTGGCGCTTATGTCTAAGAGAGCGTTTCACGCTAAGTTCAGCCCGTGCCAGCGGCGCTTTGAGCCGCTGCACCAATTCCGAACGCAGAGGAAACAAAAGTTCAGCCGCCGCGGAAGGTGTTGGGGCGCGCACATCCGCTACAAAATCAGCAATCGTAAAATCTGTCTCATGG
>CAZZDT010000030.1:0-12099 GCA_964652435.1 uncultured Bdellovibrionales bacterium | reverse complement strand
CCCCCAAGGAACTGGGACTTCTAATGTTGTAGAAGCCACTCCCTAAGAGCGCTCGAATCCATCAGCAGTATGCGTATTCAAAGAAAATAGAGCTCCGGATAAAGGTTGTTGTCTCAGCTTTTACGACGCTCACGCCGAGACCAAACTTGAGTTGTCACGGCGACCCGTTGGACTTACTTTGGGTGACTTGTGGATAGCAATGAAACCATGACCTCCGAATGTTGTCCCAGTCAATGCGGGGCATGATGCAGATGGTTCCAATGGTTTGAAGCTGGAGAGCATGTTATGGCCAGGATGGTTCTTGATAAGCTACAATGAACCAAGGTAGCTGATGAGCCGTTTTAGAATAGGGAGCAACTGACCCATGGGGCAGTTTGATTTAGCATTGTTGATTTGGATCGCCATGGGGCTTGCGGGTTTTGCTTGGCTAATAGGCGGCTTTCTTTCTCCGGTAGCAGGTCAGTGGCGCGACCGAGATAGATTGGTTGTGCTCAAACAATTTGGGCCTTGGGTTTGGGGGCAGTGCGAAATCCCAGGCGGGACCCAGCGCTATCATGGAAAAATTTGGTTGGGTCGGCTTGTATTGGACCGAAGAGATTACGGGAAACAACATTTGCTTCAACTTGGCTTTAATAAAATTCAGGCCAAGTCCGTGGAGGGGCAGGTGATGGTTCGTCTGAAGTTAACGCGAGAAGGGGATTTGCTTCGCGGGCATCTCTGGGGAACCCGATTTAAATTCAATCCCCGTACCCAGGCCGTGCTTTCAGTTCAAACAACAACGGCTGAAGGTCGAGAGTGGGTTCGAATCTAGTTACCTTTTATGGGTTTGCTTTCCACCAAGAATCCGAGCAGTAGCCGCCAAACCGCATACGGTCCCATTTTGAGCACATCACTCGGCAAGCAATGTTCCAGCTGCTGCACTGATGGGTTGCATCGGTCCCTGTGCTTTCGCAACTGTTCATGAGCAAGCCGTAGCAAATAGGCGAAGGCCACTTGTCAACGCAGCTGCGTGTTTCTGCATCCCAGGTACCAGGATTCTCGAAGTACTGACCCGGTGCATTGCTAAGGCCAACGCATCGGTCTCTTTCAACATCAGCCTCTTCGTTGCAGTCGTTGGTGAGCCAACCCCACCAGCCACCGCAATTGCTTAGGGCAGCGCTGCTTTGATTGATTGCACCTGCTACATCCAATTGGATTTCATTGCTTGAAGATTGACCGTTGCCAGAACATGCGCTGAGCGCGAGTGCCAAAGATGCGATGATGGTGAAAGACTTAATAAACTGCATTGATAATCCCTCTTAGGAAGATGTTAGCTCTTAAAAAGTGGCGGGCCAACATGGGTGTTCTCTCTCTGGCCCATTACTATGCAGGGAGGATGCCAAGTCTTGCACTCTGCACTCTTTCTCGGTCAATTTTTAAGTGTTTAAAATTACTGATTTATTTAGCCTTCCTACATTTGCGATTTCGAGAGGTTTTGAACCATTTTATTTTGATGTTCAAAATAATGGTGGATGACTGCGAAAATCTGGATGAGATAGGGGAATGCATGATGCATGAACCGGGGATGATACGAGCTACGATGGATTGAGCTTGAGCCGACCCATCCTAAGAACTTCTTATTATATAATGCGACATTCATTGAAGTGGGTGATGCATATTGATGATGGGTGATTTGTATTTTGGGCAACTTCTTTGTTCTCAGTTTTTACTTCATGGCGGCTATTGATCGGCCTTCAGTGTCGGCTTAGAAGCCCGGTCTAACCATTTGAGTTTCTAGGTGTAAAAATGAAAAAAATTGTGTTGATGACCTGTGTTTCTTTGTTCTCTGTCATTGGATGTGCGCACGCTAATACAGCTGCTGATGAAGCACCTGCGGCGACAAAGAAAAGCCCATTTTACAATATGTACCCAGCGGATTTAGCGCCAGCAGCTGAATCTTATTTCGGTGAGTGGAACAAGGTTCTTTTTAAGACCGGACCTATTGACGGTAAGTCGGCGCGACTTGCGGCCATTTCTGCATCTGCGGCTATGAAGTGCGAATACTGCATCACCGCTCAAGTTGCTTTAGGCAAAGCTGTCGGAGCATCGGATGATGAGATTAAAGGTGCAACTCAAATTGCGGCTGAAGTATCCCGGTTTTCGGTTTTGCTTTACGGCAACGAGTTTGGTCAAGATAACCTGAAGACTGTTTTAGATAAGATGACTCAAAAACCAGCTGAGCAACCTAAGCCAGCTGCGGACGCGGCGCCTAAGAAGAGCCCATTCTACGGAATGTATCCAACTGACTTGGCGCCAGCTGCTGAGTCTTACTTTGGCGAGTGGAATAAGGTTCTTTTCAAAAAAGGACCCATGAGCGAGAAGACAGCGCGCCTCGCCGCTATCTCTGCCTCTGCTGCCATGAAGTGTGAATACTGCATCACGGCGCAAGTTGTATTGGCTAAGGCCGCAGGAGCAACCGATGACGAGATCAAGGGTGCTATTCAGATTGCGGCTGAAGTTGCACGGTTCTCAATCTTGCTTTACGGCAACGAGTTTGGTCAGGATAAGCTCAAGGCGATTCTTGATAAAATGACGGCGAAGCCAGCGGGCGCATAATCTCCATTTTTGAAGTGCTACAGGCTGGGCGAAGTATTTCTTCTCTCTAGGAAGAATCAGCTTTCGCCCATGCCTGTCAGCGCTGCGGTGGGGTTGTACTACGGTCCTTAGAAAACCGGCTCTTTAGATTCCCCCGTTCTCTGCTCTCCTAAGTCTCTGTCCAGAAGAAAACTCTAAATAATACCAGACCTTTACTGGTTTTCTGGGTTCTCATTCAATCTTAAATGGATGGGACGATTGGTTACGAATTCAGCGGACACTTCCAAAATAAGAGCGGATGGAAAGCACCCGGCGATAAGGGTGTTTGTCAAATATTCAGAGGTCAAAACAAATACGAAACTTTAAGAGACGTTGGCTATTTCAGGGTTTACGTCGGAATTATGTTAGGATGGGCCTGATGAAGGTGCGTAGATGACTCAGCGGAATCATTCCCGCGTTCATTGGCTTTTGGACGCTTTAACGGATGACGATTTAAAAGAGCTGGCGTCGGAAATTTCCGAGCGGTCCTATGCGTCGGGATCCACCATTTTGGTGGAAGGCGAACCGGGCTCTGAAGCCTTCGTGGTCTTGAAGGGCGCCGTCCAAATTTACGCGGGTTCTCAAGATGACCGCCATGTGTTAACGGACCTTGGCCCGGGGCAGCACTTTGGCGAACAAGCACTTCTAATGGATGAGGGCGGCGTTCGTTCAGCAAGTGCTCAAGCTTTAGACGATACAGAGCTTTTGGTTCTTCAGCGACCGGTGGTGCAGCGCATCCTGCAGCGTGACCCGCAATTGATGATTCATCTTCTGGAGTTGGGGAGTAAACAAGCTCAGCAGTTTCTGCGTCAATCCAATCATCTCAAGGACCTCTTTTTAGATACGAAGACCAAGTCTCCTTTGGATGCCCAGACGATGGCGTTGAACACTGTGATTTTTTCTTCTGGGGATAAAGCCGATGCGGCCTATTTACTCTTGGACGGGCAGGTGGAAATCGTGAGCCCCAAGCAAGAGCAACTTTATGTCGTGCAGGCCGGTGAGTGCTTTGGTGAGATTGGCGTGATGCTCGACCTGCCGCGCAATGCTACCGCTCGTACTTTAAGCAAAGTAAAATTGGCTCGGCTGGAGGCAGAAGCTTTCAACCAATCTATTTCTGCGGTGGATGGAGTGAAAAATGTTTTGCTTAAACTCTGGCGTGGTTATCAATTTGATTCAGATTATGTGAAGCAGTTTGGTGGGCAGTTGTCCCAATCTGGTCAACGTACAACTTTGGTTCGGTTGAGTAATAAGCGCGTGGCCATGGTGGTGCGAGATCCCGATCGGCCTGGTTACAAAGCCAAAATTGTGAGTTCCCTTAGCAGCGAAGAGTCGAGTAAGAGAATTGCGTGGGGAGGCTCGCCGCAACAACCATGGTTTCGATTGAGGTTGGTGAATCGGGATGGTTTTGACCGCGTTCAAAGTGTGGTGGCAACCGTTGACCGTCCAGAAACCGCAGCCCTGTATCGATTGCTGATTGAATCAACGCCGCTTACGCCGGAGATGGTTCGAAGCCTTGTGGCAACGGGTATGGCTTGTCCTTTGCGCAAGGATGCCCCTGAGCTGGTTTGCCGATGTTTAAAGGTACCTCGGCAAGAAGTGGAAGAAGCGATTCAGGCGGGCTGCGATTCGGTGGCATCGGTCACGTCGCGTACGGGTTGCGGCTCAGTGTGTGGTGCTTGCAAGACTGAGGTTGC
Source organism: uncultured Bdellovibrionales bacterium (assembly GCA_964652435.1). GTDB lineage: Bacteria > Myxococcota > XYA12-FULL-58-9 > XYA12-FULL-58-9 > JABJBS01 > JABJBS01. The sequence goes on along the minus strand of CAZZDT010000030.1, from coordinate 7,792 downwards.
GGGGATGATTGTGCGAGAAATCGGGTATCCCGAAGAAGCAACTGTATCCACGCCGGTGGACCAACGCGTGTTTTCCATCCCATTGCTAGATGGGATGTTTATGAAGGCTGGCCCGGCCATGGCAAAGCTTTGGGGATTTATGAATATCGCCCGTCCGGGAGCGGTAAGCCTTGGTGCGGTGTTTTTGCCGTGGCTTTATCTTTTCGATGTTCCGCAAATTGGTCTTTGGACTTTGCTTTGGGCGCTTGTGTTTCTTTACGACACCTTGATGGCTCACCAGCAATGGCGTGAAGTTTTTGTTGATATGCTCCAAGGCGGAATCGAGATTCAAGCTGACGAAGAGCGCGAAGAGGGTTTTTCAGAGGAAGCTGATAAAGGGCCTCGCAACGTTGTGATGCGTCGCCTGCCGTTTTGGCAGTGGATGCGCTACAAATATACCTTACGCCAAGATTACGTGTTGAACAGCTCTTGGCGTTGGCTGCGTCATCAAATCCGCTCTTTTTGTCTCGAGCGAGGGTGGTCGGTGGCGAGGCGCTGGCATCCCAAGTATCAAGAATTTTGGGGAGATCCTGCACGACAATTGGCAGAGTTATGCCTGGAGACGTCCTTGTGTCTCGGTGTTGTCACGGTGGGAGACGATGAGTCTGGTCGTAGAGTGGCTATCTTTCGTTTCGTAGACTGGCTATGTCCGGCAGGCACCGAAGTTCCTGGAGAGATTCTTCCGGTTTCCATGCTGGAGCTTCAGGTGGATTTGAATGCTCGTCGGGCTCTGGTGTGCAGAGTGAATGGCGACTCGGTGGGTGTAGGCAACGATGCTCTGTGTTTTTTGTACTTAGCATTGTCGGGTTACCACCATACGGTATTGCACGCTTATTCCAACTGGGCGGCTATGCCGCACCACGAAGACCCGCATGTACGCCGGGGAGCCATGTGGACTTTAGCTACCAATGCGGTGGCTTTGTACACGGGTCGTGTTTGCCAGCATGATCCAAGAAGTATGGAAAGAGTGCTTAAGTACAATGGTCGCCGCGGTATGGCACGGCACGGTTCAGGGAAATACTTGCAAGAAGTTTCACAGCATTCTCGATTTGCGAATTTTGTGTTGAAAGCTCGCCGCGTATTTATGGAGACCGTGGTGGAGGAAGGTCTTGAGATTGATGTGGAAGCTTTGTTTTTGATGACCGTGGTTCATTCTCTTGACCATTACATGGCGGGTCTTTGCGTGGACCCTCATGACTTGGTGAGAACGGATTCCGACCACCGGGCGGCGCAGGTTGTGCGTCTTATCTTTTCAGAGCCCTTGGAGCCGGTGCTGGTGAATACCCGTTTGTCCGCGGTGAAGGATGGCTGGCCCAAAACTCTTTTTACGAGACTCGCCGCCATCGATTCTGATTTGGCCAGCCGGGTGGATGTGGGCATCGCTTATTAGGTAAATATGCAGATTTGGGAGAGTTTAGTCACAATAATCCCAGTTTTGCCCGCACCAGATACCCGAAAAGGCATGACCCACTTGAGCGCCATCGTATAACTCGATGACATACCAACCCGATACCCGGCGCCCGATGAATATTTCGGGGTCCGAGGACCAGCCGTTTGGTCCATAGCGTTCGCCATCCCACTCTTCTATATGAACGGCTACCTTGATGGGCTCACACTCGTCCTGGTTGGGACAGTAGCTACCGGTGATTCGAGAAGTCATCCAACCGGTTTCGTCGTAGCTTTCTGGTTCTGGCCAATACCAATAACCTTCGGGTTGTTCTCGAAATTCGCGGTCGAATAATCCCATGTCTACGTATGGATATTCTCTTTCTGCATCGCAGGATGTGTACGGACCTATTTGTAAACGGATGCCGGAGCCAATGCCCACGTCGTTGCATATAACCGTGGCAATAACATGAGGGCCTGGCCCGTTGGTAAGCAGTGGGCTGCTGGCGTTGCTGTGATCCTGGGAGAGGTCAATGGGGGCGTTATTGACTGTACCCGATGCATCTAGGTGCTCTTGGACTTCGGTGCTGCATCCCAAAAGGTAGGTGACTCCAAGTAGGATCAGAAAGGGCGGTGCGCGCATATCTAAATGTTTGGCTAAAGCTTCATGAGTTACCAAAGTATTGAATCCTTCTTCTCTAACCTGAGCGGGTTAAGAATGAAGACAAGCCACCCCGTTACCATAGTTGAGGTTTTCTCTACATTGAAGCTCGATGGAGTATTTATCTTTTGTTTTGGCGAAAAGGTGCGGAAGCCTTTGCGATTGACTCAAGGCCCGGCTAGTATCCTCTCTCAAGGAGTAACCCATGCCAGATTTCAAACTTGAGTGGATCAATAAACACGCAGAAGTAGGACCACTTTTTAGGATTGGTCCGAAAGATGTTTACTATCGCGAATTTGCAGGCGAGCGGGTTGTTCGTTTGAAAGCAAAGCATTCACCGAATATGGCTTATCTTACGCCTGCGGTTCAGGCTTTCCATGAATTGGCCACTGCTTGGAAAGCGCCGGTTATTTATGTGATTGACCCTGATGTGAGAAAGCCTCCGGCGGCTCAGTTTTTATATGAGTGGAGCCGTTGTGTTTGGCAAAACGGAAGTGTCGACCAGTCCTACATGCTCATGCAAAATATGGTCACTCAGTTGTTAGGTCGCTTTGTTTGCCGCGCTTTTTGTGCGGGAGATATGCCATTTGAATCATTGAATGGTGAAGCTGAGTTGGCCGCGCGTCTCTCTCACCTCGATCGCTCTGTGAATCGAGAAGGTTTCGAACTCAAACCTTTGTCCACTGCACTGGTGTCTCGTCGACGCATTGGTGAAGGAGCCTATGGGCAATTGCTTACGCGCTTATTACGACGGGTTAGAAATTAAGGTATCGTTTACTGGTTGATTCCTATGGGGACAGTCACGCTATTCGTTCTTTGTGAACCTCAATTTTAGGTCAATTTTCGTATTTCATTGAAGCCTATTTGCAGTGCTTCTCCCATCTTGGGGCCTGTCTTCTCGATAGGTCGATCCCTCTGCAGTTTAATTTTAACTAACACTGTCAAAGTGTTGTTCGACCCAGCGAATACCGAAGCGGGAACAAAGAACAAGCCTGCATGCGTGGGCTTTTACCAACAACACTTTTGTCTGCGTTATCCCTGCAGACTGGGAAGAAAATCATGAAGTACTCTATGGCACTGAAAAGAATAATCATTGGAGCTTGTGTTCTGATGTTTACCACCAGCGCACTCGCGCAGCGCGATGTTCGCAGAGTGAAAGGCAAGGGCGGGGTTCAAACGAAGGGTGGCCTTCTTGAGGCTGAGGCAGATAAATTTAGCGATTACTTTAAACACCCGTGGCACGATACAAATAAAATGAAGGCGCTGCATGGCCACGCGGCCGACATCAACTGGGGTTTCAATCCATTGAACATTGGACCCTATTTAAGTGGGTCGGCACGATGTGTGGACCGTTACAATGCCAACGGCAATCAAATTTTCCCATTTGTGCAAGCAGCGCAGCAACCTTGGGAGTACAACTCATTTATTAGCTACGTCACTTCCGAATCATCATTTATTCACGAAGCAGAATTTCGTCGTTCATTGGATATCAATGGTAGCCTTGGATTCAATATCAAAGACATCTTAGGGCTGGAATTTGAAGGTGGCCACAGCTCTTCATCCGAACTCACGCACGGTATCACCAGTTCTCAGAACTCGGTCGACTTGATTTTCTCTGCGAAAGCGTTGGGGCCCACTTACATTGGTGCGGGCGATGCTCGCATTCGAACCAACTTGGTGGGTGACGTTGTCGACGCCGGAACAAGTTATGCTGATAGAACCAACCTATGGCTGCAAAAGTGTGGCATTGGCTACATCGACCAGGTGAGACTGGGCGCGTATTTGCGAGTTGTTATGCACATTCGTTCGGCGAGTGTCGAAACTCAGGTGTCTATTGCGCAGTCGGCTGAGAACTATTTCAACGGCTCAGCCAATCAGCTGGCTGGCTCTGGTGGTTCATCATCGAGTGCTCAAGGATTTATCAACAGCCTCAATGCGAGTTTTAGCTACAACAGTCAGGAAGATTCGATTGTTGGTACCACTGCATCGGGTGAGACTTTCAGCATCACTTTTGATGTAAGCTCAGAAGGGCCATTTTTTGACACGGGCGAAATCACCAGCCTCAGTGATGTTTGGGACCTCTTCGCGAATTTTGAACAAGTTGTCCAAAGTGTGAACAAGAAATACCTCGCGGCAATGCATTACTCCGCAAAGCCCTACAACACCGTTACCAACATTGCTGACCTCGTCTATCACGATGGCGTAGCCACTGGCATCGATTACGACGATATGGCTGAAGTGAGCATGCGTATGACCATGCAGGAAGACCTTGCGCACTTGATTCTAAATTATGATTTCGAGCGTTCGAAGCTCAACTATATTCTCGATGACTATCAAAGTGTCGGCGTGGCCATGCCCTCCTATTATGAGTTTTGGAATGCTTCGACACTCAATGATGTATTGGTAAACGCTTCTGACAATGAGCAAATTTCAGCCGCTGCCGGTCGCGCGTTTTATTGCTTAGCGGATTTTAACGAAGATGCGCTTGGTTGCCATTATCAAACTCTCACGGACCCCTTTGGTTTTGACCACAACTTTGATTTTTGGAATGCCTGGGGTGTACCGCTGGCTCCATTTTATCAAGCCCCGCGCCGACTTGGCTCAAATGCTAGCTTGACGGGACGTAACTATTACAACTGGATTATGAACTACGGATTCAACAACGTTGTCGAAGTAGATGATGATAGTTCGTTTACAGTAAGCAACTCAGGAAACAGCAAGCTCTTTACCTGCCAGGATATTAAGTTTTGGCAAGCTGGCTGGGAGCAATGTTTGGGCCCAGTGATGGATGGGGTTGCTTTTAGTCCAGGTTGGTCTGTGAATACCACCTACGTAACCAATGCGGATGGTAACAACCGTAAGGTAACCGTTGTGCAATATTCAACTGTGCCTAAACTGCACCTCAACATGAAACATAAGAAGAGTACGACGACGCCTGCTAAAATGTGGCTCACGAGTGCTCAATTGATTGGTCCTTATAATTGGGGCTGGGATACGTTGACTCCAGCAGACCATCTTTTGGAGGCTATTCAGTAAGAAGAGTTAGAAGCGAACTATATAAAAAGCACCGGTCTCCCCGGTGCTTTTTTTTGCCTTCGGTTGCGGATAATCGGGTAGATTTTTGAAGTGTGGTCTACGCGAAAAAGCGTGTTTCGTTTTTCTGATAGTCACAAAGCATCACTTGGATAACTTTGCGTGGCGTGCCACCGTTGATGCGTCCGTGCACAATCTTGTAGTTATCACAAAAAAGCACATCGCCTTTCTTCCAAGGCATCAACACGCCTTGGGCTAGGTGTGCAGAAATGATTTCCCGGTAGTCAGCTTCACTAAGATGCACTGGCTTTCCGTTTTGGTCCACCAGGGTGGGATTGAACATAAAGTTCTCATCGTGGTCGCCTAGCTCGATGCGTGCTTCGGGGAAGAGCCGCTGGCCTTCTTCCGCCACCAGTTGATGATGGTAACCCGTGAGATTCAAAGTGGGTATGCCGCTGATTGGATGCTCAAGCAGGGCCGGCGCGGTGAACGGTGGCGGTAAAAATTGATTTTCGTTTTTGTAGCGAATGAATTTCGCAGTCTCGAAGTGAGCTTTTAGTTCTGGCCTGACATTGTTCCACGCAGCTTCGGCATCGCAAAAAAGAGTTTCGCCGCCGGTATCACTCTGTTTCTGGCATAGAAATGCAATCACTCGAGGTACGTTGAAGAAAATACCAAATTCATGGTGGGGAAATTGAATATTGTCTTCATAAGCCAGTGTGGAAGCGTCTTTTTGGGTAAGGGTTCGGCCAGTGGCCCACGCTTCAATCACGCCCAGTAGCCAATTCAGAAACGGGCCGATGAGTGGAAGTGATAAGAAGAACTGCGCCAGCTTGGGCGGCATGGGCATCATCCAAATATAGCGTGATGCATTGTATGCACTGAGAACAACTTTTCGAAACCAAGGGGGATCAATCTTGAAGCCACGAAAAATAACGGCACCATGCTCGCCGATAAGTGACTCAAGTTTATCCTTACCTTCTTTCAAGAGCTCGTTGAGTAGTTCGGGGGAACCTTCGCCGATGGGTTCAACCATCCGAAGAATATCGGGACCACCTTTGTTGGTCACTTCTTCGGGGCGTAGGGGCCGCACCTTTACTCTGTGCCAAGCAGAGGCGTTTGGGATGTGCTTATTGGCTTGGGACAACTTGAAACTCCGCTTTTCCTGCGCTGTGCCTAAGATTTAGAATGAAAACTCTCAATGTATCCGGCGAGACATGCTCCCGAACCGTGATGAGATGTCTTGGCTTCCGTGGCCATCTTGTGATTCCACTGACTGCTTGGGGGCTCAAAGTCGCTACGGGACTGGTCGCAGGGGCTCATTCCGGTCCACCAGTCTCACCGGCGATAAGATTGGTACCGTGGGGGAATTTTCAAGCTTTGGGTAATATTTTGTGAAAGTACTGCTTTTAAGCGCTTGGGATGACTTTGTTCATGCCGTCTAGATTTGGTTTTGTGTAACAGGTCCAATGACCTATTTTTAAATCATTACAGTGACTTAGCCGGCCGCTCGGATAGGCTCTACGTGCTCTAAATTTTGCACCTGATGACGTAGGACCCATTCGCCATCCACTTTATGCCATAGGTGCGGGGAGCGGTATTTATCGACCGTAGCGAAAAATTCATCTTCGTCCATATCAATGTAGTCCAGAAACTCTTCGAAATAGGTAGATGGGAACTCTTGGTCGTAACGTTCTACCAGCTTCACGCCTTCTTCCCGAGTAATTTTACCATTTCTAATTTCTTGAGCTGCATCGTACGTGGCTCGGCCAATCCCAAATTTAATGAGGGTTGTGTAGTAATGGAATGGGTCGGTTTTGTCGTCGATACTTGAGTATTTGGAGTAACTGCCCTCAGTGCGTTCAGTGTTGGCTTCAAAGCCTGTATGTTCCACGGCGTAGTAATAACACTCTTGCGGATCCCATTTCAGGTAATAGCCCAGATAATGAACGGTCACATTGGCTGCTTTAAGCTCCTCAAGGGGTGGTGGAATATAGGGAGCGAAATCGCTCAAATTATAACCGTGTTCGGCAATGATGTCTTTGACGGCCACACCACCCATTTTCATTTCCATCGGGTCGTCGTTAGTGAAATATGACGCGTTCATCGTTGGGATTTCATTGTCTTTGAGATTATTGCCGTACTCTGCTTGGTTTTCGCCGTACATTACAAGTTCAACCCCAAAACGCTTGGCCATTGCTGGCCCGATGATTCTTTGGCCCAGGATAAATGGTTGGAAAGGGTGCAGTAGGTTTCTAAAAGCGTATCCTGTGAGCAATCGATGTAATTTTCCGTTTGGCGTGTACAGGATATTATCCAAACCACCTTCATGCATCCAGTTGGTAAAATTTTTCCAGCCGATGTCGGTGTAGAGGTGAGGGGCCCAGGTTACCGTTAACGGGTTCATTCCGTACTTATACTTTAGGACATGTGCCGTGTAGGCACTGTCCTTGCCGCCGCTTCCTGGAATAATCACGTCGTATCGGCCATCCCCTCGGCGATATTTGTCGCATAGTTTCTTGAGGTCGGCTTCACGGCTCTCCCAATCAATCTGACCGGCTTTAATGTCTTGAAAGCGACACGCTGAGCAAACACCTTCCTCGTCAAAGTGGATAACCTCTTTTCGCTGTTTGACACCACTTTTGAATTCTACGGTCGAGCTGGGTCTTTGAT
>CAZZDT010000029.1:0-12145 GCA_964652435.1 uncultured Bdellovibrionales bacterium | reverse complement strand
TTGGAATGTTTATGCCCAAGCATGGCGTTCGATTTATCCTGACCGTCAGCTGCCCGTTTGGGCCGACCCAATCCGGAGAAAGGCTTTATCTGCTAGCGGGCCGATGCACGACAATGTTGCTGATTTTGCTGAACTCTACCGGGTGGAGCAATTGATTGAGCGTTTGCAAAATGCCGCAAGCATGGACGTTGAAGCGCGCAACGATATGCTGCGTGAAACGCTTTACGAAAACCGTGGGGATGAAGCTTGGATGGCGGCATTGGCGTTGATGGCCGGGCGTGATCACGTTCGGGTGGAAGTGAGCGTGGATAGTACCGAGGGCACCGACGGAACTCAGTTTGATACGGTTATCGACTACAAGGGCAGTGGATATAAGATTCAAGAGGATGTTTTTGGATTTTAACTGAATCCTGAAAAGTTACCTTGAGACTTTGGCTCTGCGCCGCTATAGGCGGGGTTCCAGGAGGCTCAAATGGAAGTAACTTGTTTTACGGTTGGCATGTTTCAGGTCAACACATACTTGCTTAAAGATACCGCAACTGGGCATTGCGCCATTGTTGATACGGGTGAAACCGACGAGCTGGTGCATCGTTTGAAGGCTCTTCCAACTCCTCCTGATATCAAAATGATTCTCCTGACGCATACCCATCTTGATCACGCAGGTGCTTTAACTTTCTTGCAAGAGCATTGGGACGTTCCAACTTATATGCCAGCTGCGGATCGTCCCCTTTTTGAGACTTTACCACAACAAGGAACGATGTTTGGGATGCCGCATCTCGATAGACCTTGCGGTCGCATCGACCATGAGGTGGGTGATGGTGATCAAGTAAAGCTGGGTGAAACGACATTGCATTTTTTACCAACGCCTGGACACACACCTGGCCAGGGGTGCTGGCACGATGACGACGATATCATTGTTGGCGATACTCTTTTCGCTGGAAGTATTGGGCGAACAGATTTCCCGTTAAGTAATCCTGCACTCATGGCCGAAAGCTTGCGACGCCTAACTTTGCTTCCTGGTCATATGCGGGTTCACAGCGGTCATGGTCCGATGACAACCCTTGGTGAAGAACTCAAGAACAACCCATTCTTGGGATATATTCGAGACGAGCGGGGTATAGCGGGAGCGCCTGGCTTTCCGTGGATGCCTGGTCTGGGATTGCAAAAATACGAAGAAGAATAAGTGCAGTTTTAAAACACTGATTTAACTAATTATTTTTGTAGTTTTTTGTTTTTTTCTGAATCTATGCCCATTTTCAGCCTTATAGAGTGAACAATTTTCAGCGGCGTTCCGTCTGAGCCGCAAGATAACTTTTACAAGGATGAAAACATGAATTTCTTGCCCAAACTCAAATCGACTCTTATCGGTCTGGCCGCTTTAATTGTTGCGCCAGGCATTGCGTCTGCTGACCAATTTGCATTGATGGACCGTGTTGAGGGCGGAACCGGAGCAGAGGTGATGCTCGGGGCCATTATTGTTGAAGATGCTGATGGCTTGGTTGTGAAAAATGACTACCATTTTCAATTGGGACTGGATGCTTTCTCTGCTTATGCCTTCATTCCAACAACGCACATTGTTGGTGATGGCAGCAATACAGCGATGGGGAATATCGAAGCCGGTATTGTAGGTAAGACTGAGTTCAGTGGATTGTCTATGGCTTATCGTTTTGGAATCAGTGCCCCAACCGCGAGTTCGTCAGATGGGCTAGCGGATATGGTAACCAATGCATTGGGAGCACTCGCGGATCCTTCAAATATTACCGCCGGCATGCTCGATGTGGTTGGTATTCGTAGCAGTATTTCTCCAGAAATTGATTTGGGCCCAGTGTTTGTTCGAGCCGATATCGGTACCGATGTATTGATTGGTGTAGGTGATTATTCGTCCGATACAGCTGAGGTGCTTGTACGTGTGAACGCTGCAGCTGGCTTTGATTTGGGCGGTGTTCAGTTGGCGGCTGAATCTGTCAACGCGATCATGCTTACCGAATCAGGCTCGGATCCATTGTCTTCATTTGGTGTGACGGCGGCGTTTGGAATCGATGCAGCAACTGTGTTTGCTGGACTTTCAGTTCCTGTAAGCAGTGGTTTGGCAGATATCCAGAGCCAGCCGGTTGTAGTCAGCACCGGCGTTCGCGTCGGATTCTAAGAAGCTTCAATTCCTAAAAGCTCGTGAACTTTTGCCATGAGCAGTTGAATGTTCTCAGATGCTTCATCACTCATATTTTCTGGTTTACTCAAAACGGCATCAGCGCCTAGATTTGTGGCGTTGATGCCGATTGGTTTTCGGTGTCCAGAAATCATACCTGACAAAATGATAATCTTGGCTCGGGTCTTACTTCGGTAATGTCTCAGAAAACTAAGGCCATCAAATTCCGGCATTTGCAGGTCCAGTAGGATGAGATCTGGGTCATGCTCCGCACATTTGACGATGGCTTCCCGGCCGTTTTCAGCCTCTGCGCAAACTTCAAGGTTTGGATCTTGCTTCACCAGGGTTGTTAAAATTTCCCTGACCAGAGATGAATCATCAACAATCATGACACGATAGGTTGACATGTTTCGCTAAACCCCCGTTTACCGGACCTAAGTCTGAGTCTAGCGCTTGTTTGAATTCAGTACAAAGGTTTGCGGCGTTCGGCAGAATATTTTGTGTGATGCAATGTAGGTTACTGTGTGTCCAGTTGGCGTTTTTTGAGTGCTTTAATTGTATCTGAGTAGCCACATTCTACGATGTTGCGAATATGCTCTGCTCCTTCGGTAGGACTGAACCAGAGTACCTTTTCGTGAGGAACATTTGGAGAAATGTAGATATCGACGAGGTCTCGAGTGAGATGCTGGGTGTCTCTAAAGCTATGTAAGGTGACGCAGCGGTCAATGACTTGAGCTAAGTTCGGAATGTCTACGCCTGTGGGCTCGCGCTTGAAGACTCTTTTGATTTTGTTTCCTAGCATCCACCAGCCAGACACTGCGTGGCCGTAGTCGTACCAGAAAGCAAAGCCAGAGCGATCGCTGACGTCTGAGGCTATGATGATACCGTCTTCGCAGTAGGGCTTGAGTAAGTCGGCCGGTAAGTTATTGGTAACACCCCCATCCACCAAGAGCTCACCGTCAACATGCACAGGTGGCAGAACTCCGGGAAGAGATGCACTGGCTCGAAATCCAAGCCATACAGGGCCTTTGTAGAGAGGGACCGTAACACCGCGTGTAAGGCTCGTGGTTACCATAATCAAAGGCGTGTTGAGTTCCTCGATACGGGTGTCGGTAAAGAATCGGCGAAAATCCCTCTCTAAGCTTCCCCCGCTAAAGAGTGAAAGGATTGGCGGCCCCATGGTTCGGAAGAAGCGAAACTTTCGCATCCAATTGAAGGTGGCAAAATCAATCATTCGGTCAATGATTTGTGAGGTTGTCTCACTCATGGCGCAGAGCGCACCCACTCCTGCTCCGATGCTGGTTCCTACAATGATATCTGGCTCAATATCATATTCGCGAAGTGCCTGGATGACACCGATATGAGCGATACCACTGCTGCTGCCTCCACTAAGGCAGAGTCCCGTCGCTCGGCCGGACAATATTCGAGCGAGTCGAGCAAGTTGCTTGGAGTTGTCTAGAGAGAGGTGGTGCGTAAGCGTAGTGGGGCGCGGTTTTGCCCAGGCTCGGATGTTGCTGATTTTAAATGGTGATTGTGGATGAACAATCACCATTTCTTGGCGTACGCTTTCTTTAAAGCTGGTGTGCCCCAGAACGTCCTGTTCGAACTCGAGGGCTTCGGGAGAAGCATCGTTACGGGTTACCCACAACACGATGTCTGCTCGGTGAAGAAGAAGCCTCGTCCAGGCAGGGTGGTTGAAGCAAGCCTCATAAAAGACGATATCGTGGGTGCTCTCTTGCTCCTCTAGCCAGCTTAACAGTCGCCCACTGCCACTGTCCCCGATATCAACGTCCACATACTCTTCGCCCAGCTTAGCGGCGATGGTCGCTCTGCTGATGGTTAAAGCACGTTGGTCATCTTCCACATGACGGGCGAGCTGATCGGCGAGAGATGTGATTGGAGAAGTCGGGTTAAGTGGAACGAGGATGGTGCGGGTTGCGAGTTTGTCTTCGGAGCGTGTTTTGTTGAGCTCATTGTAGAGCCATTTACTGGTTCTCTCCACAAGAGCAATGCGCTCTCGCAGGGCATTTTTTCTTTCGACCACACGCTGCCCAACACTTAGCCGAGCTTGAAGCTCCTCGGGGTCGTAGGGTTTCGTTAAGAAGTCGTCAACTCCCGCATCAAAGGCTTCCACTACATCCGCTCTGTCACTGCGAGAAGTCAGCAAGATGATGTAGAGGTAATGGTCTTGCTCTTCTTGGCGCACCGAGCGACAGATATCTGGACCATCCAAGCCCGGTAGTTCCCAGTCCAGGATTGCCAAATCATAGTCATGAGGTTTTTCGAGTATTTCGAGAGCTTCATCGCCTCGGCCCACAAGGTCTACCTCGTGTTCCCAGCGTTTAAGTTGAGCCTTGAGTATCTTTGAGCCAACAATATCGTCTTCAGCGATGAGAATGCGCATTGTGATTAGCTTAATGGATTTTTATAACTGAAGCGAGACAACGCCAATCCGGTGCAGGATGGAGTAAGTATGTGTGGGACAAAACTCAGTCTTCTGTGTCGGTTTTGAGCTTATCGACCAAAAGCTCTTGAAGCTTTCGCCTGAATTGAGTGGCTGCGTCATCTACACTTGGGACATCCATCCTAGCGCGCACATTCTGGCCTAAAATCGCATCGCCAAGCATCGCCAATAGGGCCAGCTGAACGACGAATTCAGTATCTTCGTAAGATACTTTGGATGTATCGCCGGACTGGTGGACCAGCTCAATCACCTGTTTCATGCCTTTTTCTTCAACGGGAGGGAAGGGGTCCAGGCCAGCAGCTACCAGGCAGGCTAAGAGCTGGCCAGTGCGATGGTCTCCCAGTGTGGCAAGAATTCTTGTGATGTGGTCGCTATCGGGACCAGTTTCTGGATTTGCGATAGCATCGATCACCGCGTGTCGAAGGCTTAAACTGATGCGCTGGTGAACCGCTTCAAGCAGACCATCGGCACTGCCAAAGTGATGCAGTACACCAGGGTGTGAGATACCCACGACCTGTGCAACTTTTGCCAGTTTGAGTCCCGAGAGCCCCTGCTCCAGTAATAATTTCTCGGCAGCGTCTAGAATGGCGTTGCGCGCTTCTTCGGGTTTACGTCTTATCCGAGGCATGCATGAAGTCCTTCTAATTGATTTAAAATGTAAACTGGACTTGCTTGGTGACGCAAGATTAATCGGGACAATATGATTTGTATTTATTGCTGCAGGTGTGCCTAAAATTAAATGGAATTATAATTTCATGTGAATGCCACGTGATTAGAGGAAGGGCCGCAGGAAATGATACTGACACGAGGGTTTCCTGTGTGCATTTTGCTGGCTTTATGCGGATGTGGAAGCGGTACATCGTCCTCTGATTCAGATTTTGATTTACCTTTTGAGCCGGACACACCGCTTAGCGTTGCTACGGTCGAGGCTTATGGTGGTGCTTTAGAGTTGGCCTTGGCTCCACAAGGTGAGCCGTGTGGAAGTCGGGAGGCTCGTAAAGCTTTTGACCAACAAGCTATGATTCGAATTGCCTTGGTGGCGGTTGACCAAGCGGGTGAGTTGACTCAGGTGAATGAGCCTTGGCCAGATGCACAAGAAGCTGCTGTTCCTTCGGTTAATGGTTTTACGGGATTTCTTGTTTCCGGTGCTGAACAAGCTTTGAGCCTGGCTCAACTCCATGCCGAAGCTTTGCAAGCAACGGGGAGTGTGAGCTTGGATGTGGTTCCCAATTATGACACGGGCCGAATACTTGGGAGGTATGATTTAAGGTTTGGCGATTATACTTATCGGGGTACCTTCGATGCATCTTATTGTGACAGAAATTTGGCTACGAATGTGAACTTGTTGGCTTGGAATTTGATGACTTGGTGTGAAGTTGGATTCGATGCGCCCCTCCAGCCAGGTTCACTCTGGTCGAGCACGCCGCGGCTGAATACGATGGGGCGAGATTTAGGTCGAGCATTAAGGGCTGAAGGAATGACGGATGCCGAAGCCACTTGCCTGTCTGAGGCGGTGGATCAGTGTAAAGATAATCTACGGGATTGGGAGGTTATTTTTGGTGATCCTGAGATGGTGAAAAATTGTCGCTCAGCATTGGCTCGAAATTGCCTTCAATATGAGACTGAATATTTCGACGCTTGCGCCGCTATGTTGGTAGAGGCGGGGCTTTCGGTTCCCAGTGTGCCTTGAATTTATTCAAAGCTCCACGATTCATCCAAATCCTCAAAGTCGTCATTGAATGCGAGCCCTGCTTTCCAGGTTTCAGTAAACTGGTCGATGTCTTGGAGACTAAGCTGATTGTTGTTGCTGTGCGCGCTAAGGAGCTTGAGCACACTTTGGTTGGTGGCTTCGAGCCTGGTGGAAACCAGTTTTAAAATTCGCTCTAGAAGTCGCTCGCGTAAATAGAGTTTTGCGGGTGCTTTTCTGAGGAGTCTGGTATCGAGCTTCCACCCTTCTACTTTTGATTCTGCAGAGACTGTAGCAATGGAAGAGCGACCCAGTAGACAGCTCATCTCCCCAATAACGGTTGGTGCCTGAAGTTTGACCACGGTCTCGGTTTTCCCGTCCGGGGTACATTTTTGCACGCTCATCTCACCCGATTGAATCAGGTAAAGCTCGCGGTTGGTCATATTCTCCTGGGTAAGTGAGGTCCCTGGTTCGAATGAGATGGGTTCGATTTCCTCTATAAGCCAATCGATACTTTCGGCACTTAAGCCATTAATTAGCTGAAAAGATTGAATTATTTGTCGTGTCGGTCTTTGGTTTGTATCCATGATTATGCATCTTAATGCTTTGTGGCCTGAGAGCCAATTCGGGCGAGGACACGGCCTTAGGGCTCTTGCCTAATGAGGCTCATTGGCGTAATTGCTCGAACCCCATTCGTGGGTAATGAAGATGCAGGCGGCATTGCTTTCAGGAGTAATATGATGAGTGACAAACTAAGAATTTCACAGGTCTTGGGCGGCGATATTAAAGCCGGAGAAACCGTTACGGTTCAAGGATGGGTGCGAACACGACGGGACTCAAAGGCAGGTTTGTCTTTCGTCCAAATACACGATGGATCTTGTTTTGATACCTTTCAGCTTGTTTGCGGTGAGGGCCTTGAGAATTATGAATCCGAAATTAAGAAATTAACCACGGGATGCTCTCTACGATGCACAGGTGAGATCGTTCAAAGTGCTGGAAAAGGTCAATCGCTTGAGATGCAAGCTACTGCTTTGGAAGTGGTTGGTTGGGTTGAAGATCCTGAGACTTATCCGGTGGCCCCTAAGCGTCACACGCGGGAGTATTTGCGAGAGATTGCTCACTTACGACCTCGAACGAATTTAATTGGAGCACTGACACGGGTGCGACATTGTTTAGCACAAGCTACGCATCGATTTTTTCATGAGAACGGTTTTTATTGGATTCATACCCCCATTATCACGGCCAGTGACTGTGAGGGTGCCGGTGAGATGTTTCGTGTATCCACTTTGGACATGGCCAACCTGCCGAAGACAGATAAGGGCGATATTGATTTTTCCAAAGACTTTTTTGGTAAAGAAGCTCATCTGACCGTTTCTGGTCAACTCAACGTTGAAACGTACTGCTTGGCCATGAGCAATGTTTATACTTTTGGTCCAACCTTCCGCGCAGAGAATTCCAATACCAGACGCCACTTGGCTGAGTTTTGGATGATTGAACCAGAGATTGCTTTTGCTGATCTGATGGACGATGCAAAACTTGCCGAGCAACTTCTTAAATACATTTACAAAGCGCTTTTGGATGAGCGTGCTGATGATATGGAGTTTTTCAACAAACGTGTTGATAAGGGATGCATTGCGCGTTTAGAAAATCTTGTAAATGCTAAGTTTGACGTCATGGACTACACCGATGCGATTGCTCACCTTGAAAAGAGTAATGTGAAGTTCGAATATCCGGTCAAGTGGGGTATGGATATGCAAGCAGAGCACGAGCGTTACATCACAGAAGAAGTGGTGAAGGGCCCCGTTGCGGTTGTTAACTACCCGAAAGAGATTAAAGCGTTTTATATGCGCATCAATGATGACAACAAAACAGTTGCGGCGATGGATGTGCTGGCTCCTGGTATTGGTGAAATCATTGGTGGCTCTCAGCGTGAAGAGCGTCTCGATGTATTGGATGGGCGTATCCGTGAAGGTGGCTTAGAGCCTGATGACTATTGGTGGTACCGAGACCTGCGCAAGTATGGAACAGTTCCGCATGCTGGCTTTGGTTTAGGATTCGAACGAGCAATTATGTATGCCACAGGCATGGATAACGTACGCGATGTGATTCCTTTCCCGCGTACACCCAATGCTGCTGAATTCTAAGTCGTTCTAAAGTTCACGCACTTTTGCTGCAAGCTCTTCGATGGTCTGATATGTCGGAGAGCTTTCTTGCAGTGATATGGTTTGTGCCAGATGGCGCATGTCGGACACGATTTGTTGGCCCTCGATGGCGTTTTGTTCTTTAAGAGCCAGTCTGGTTTTTCTGAACAATACTTTCAGTAGCTCACTTAAATCTCCTACATCGCGAAGAATCATTTCCCCTTTACGGATATGT
Organism: uncultured Bdellovibrionales bacterium; assembly: GCA_964652435.1. Classification (GTDB taxonomy): domain Bacteria; phylum Myxococcota; class XYA12-FULL-58-9; order XYA12-FULL-58-9; family JABJBS01; genus JABJBS01. The sequence continues at coordinate 3,472 of CAZZDT010000029.1, read as the reverse complement.
TCCCGAGCTTTTTCGAGGTCTCCGGTTTTAAGGAAGAGTTCTCCCAATGAGCCGTTGAATGCGCCCTCGGGACCACGAAAGCCAACATTGCGTGCCAGTTGAATAGACGATTCGAGGTAATGTTGGGCCTTTTCGAAAAGGTCAACTTGAAGATAAACATCTCCCAAATTGCCTAGCATAATGCATTGGTCTCGATGGTTACCGCACTCTTCACAGATATCGATTGCTTCTTGAAGATAGCTGCGAGCCTCTTGCAGTCGGTTTTCACGCTTGTAGAGATTGGCAAGATTATTAAGCATGATAGCCTGTGAGGGCCGATTTCCTACCTCTCTATGGATGGCAAGAGCCTGTTCATATGCGCTTTGTGCCTTCGCGAACTCGCCTCGCTTGCGATAGTTGATTCCCAGATTACCTAAGCACCAGCCTTCTGAACCGCGGTTACCTTCCTGTTTGTGCAATTGAACTGCTTGAAGCTGATGCTCCAGGGCTTTGTCTATCTCACTGGTGTGATTATGAATCATGGCTTTTTCACCATGGGCAGTCGCTTGTAGAGTTCGGTCGCCTATCTCTTCGGCCTTCGCCAGGGCCCATTTAATTGAAATTCGTGAAGGCTCAATTTGTCCCGCAAGGCGCAGGGAACGGCTTTGCTCGATGAGCACGCGGGTATGGTGTTCTGGACTAAGGTCTAATTGTTTTAGCACCAGTTGGCAGCACTCTGCGGCCAGTAGGCACGGCCCGGTATAGGTTAATACATCGCAAACCGCGAAAAGGATATGTGCACTTCTCTCTGGATCTTTGGATGCAACGCAGCGATGCAGAGAGGTTAACAAGTTGTCGAGTTCTTTTTGAAGAAGCCTTGCGCGGTCGACGCCACCATGGCTCCACAGGCTTTCGCGGTACTCTTTTGTTCCAAATTGAGAATAGTGATTAGCCATTCGCGTAGCTGTCTCATCGAGGCTTCCCGGACCTGTTCGCGGATTCCCTGATTCGTCTAGGACGGCTTGTGGATTGAGGTGCTGACCGGTTGCATACTCTCTAATGGATTCGTAGAGGAAAAAACGGTCATGGCCAGGTATGGACTCGCGTATTCGCAATAGACTTTTATCACAAAGAGCTTGCAATACATCGATAACCCAAGGTGCATCATTCCAGTCTTCAATATCGACCACGTCTTCAGCTGCCTCGAGTGTAAAGCCGCCATGGAAGATGCTGATTTGTGCTAGAGCAAGTTTCTCCCAGGGTTCCAACAAATGCCAAGACCAATCAATGGCATTGTGGAGTGTGGCTTGTCTTTCTTGGACATTGCGGCGTTCGCCCCGTAGGAGCTTGAATCGTTGGCTCAGCCGCTCCAAAATTTTGTTTGGACTGAGAATTGTAGTTCTCGCCGCGGCCAGTTCGATGGCCAAGGACATTCTGTCTAGACGTTCAACGATTTCAACGATGGTTGCTTGATTATCTGTTGTAAGTTGGAAATCTTTCTGAACAGCTTGAGCACGCTCCACGAAAAGCATGACCGCTTCAGATTGGGTAAGCGGGTCTACGAAGAAGATGTTTTCTCCCTCAACCCCCAAGCGTTCACGGCTGGTCACAACAATATGTGTGGTCGGTGATTCTCGTAACCAATGCCCTACGGTTTCGTGAGCGAATTCTGAGATTTGTTCGAAGTTGTCCAAAATCAAGAGGCAATGACCGCGTTCTCGCAACGAGTCAGCCAAGGATTCTACTGGATTTCCGCTTCGCACCCCGATGTTAAGAGCACTGGCCACAGTTTTACAAATACCATCAACACTTCTCGCTTCGGTGAGGTCACAAAACCAAACGCCACCTGAATAGTTACGAAGTTGAGTGTTTCCAAACTGAATGGATAGCCTTGTTTTGCCGGTGCCGGCCGAACCAAGAAGTGTAATAAGCCTCGCCCCTTGCTCTAAGTGTTCTGCAAGTTGAAGCAGTTCGGAATCACGCCCAACAAACGAATCGAGCTGAGGAGGTAAGTTCGTATTGGTTAAGTTCGGAGCATTCAGTGCGGGGAATCGTCTTTGGGAAAGTTGTGTCGGCAAAATTTGTCTTAACGTTTCCGGTCGATCGAGCCCCTTAAGAGGAATGGCTCCTAAATCTGAAATGACCGTGTTTTCGAGCTGATTCTGCACTTGGGCGTAGGTGGTCTCCGAGATTATCACTTGTCCGCCATGTCCCACATGACCTACTCGAGCAGCGCGATTGACCACGGTACCAAAGTAGTCCATCCGCCCGGAGAGGGGGTCGCGCTCACATCGGGGTTCTCCGGTGTGAATCCCCATACGAACACGAAGGCCACGAAAAAGTCTGTCATCACTGACACCTGCGATGTCTTTTAAGTCCTCGGGGCTGAGTAATGCTTCGGGCCAGGGAGCTTCATGGAGGGCTAATTGGGCATTGAGGCAAAAGTTGACGGCGTCTCTGGCATGGTTGAAAGCGACCATAAACGCGTCGCCTTCAGTTTTCACTTCATAGCCATCATGTTGCTCAATAACTTCTCGAACGATTTTGTTGTGAAGGTCCAGTAGGGCTTTAAACTCTGACTTGAAGCGTTCCCAGAGCATGGTGGACCCTTGAATGTCTGTGAAGACAAGCGTAACGGTTCCTGTTGGTGCTGAGTCTGGGTTGTGAGTCATAGTTTAGCGTTCTATGGCTGCATCGAGGTCGAGTCTAGCCAATAGGAAGGCTCCTATGGCAAAAAACACCACCAGCAATAGGCAAGCGAGTTGAAGGCCCATCGCATCCGCCACAGGTCCAAATGTCATACCCAGTAAGGTGGCAAGTCTTGCAAATGTTCCCCAGAAACCAAACATCTCTGCAGATTTGTCCGCTGGGGCCAAAAGTCCAACTACGGCTCGGCTCGAGGACTGCATCGAACCAACTCCGAGTCCAAGAATAAAACCTGTAAATTGAAATACCGTTTTCGGATCGGTTCCCAGCAGGTTGGCTATAGGATCGAGACCAGCCATGAGTAGACTGCCGAGTATCCAAATGTAGATGGTGGTTAAGACCGTGAACCTTGGGCCAAAACGAGTGTCCATAAAACCGAACAATAGGGCGCCCACAGCAGAGCAAAGTTGAATAACCAGGAAGAACATAACGAGTTCACCGGTTGATAATTTGAGTTCAACTTTTGCGAATATACCGGAAAAGCTAATGCATGCTGACATGCCCGCATAATAGAAAAGAAAGGAACGGAGAAATTTGAAAAAGACACCATGTTCTTTGGCGTTGGTGATGGTTTTTTTAAGTCTTTGGACTCCCTCCGAAAAGAGTTGTCCGGTACTCGCTTGTTCAAATCCTGGAGCCGGTTTTGTTCTGTTCTTGACCAGAATAAAAGTGGGTAAAGCTGCAATCAGGAAAAAGAGTCCAGTAGCTCCCATGGCCGTCTGATTTTGAGAAATATAGAGTTCTACATCTTGTGCAGGATCCGCAGTCACCAAGGCTTTGACAAGCA
>CAZZDT010000028.1:0-12258 GCA_964652435.1 uncultured Bdellovibrionales bacterium | reverse complement strand
CCTCTGGAAACCATTGTAGTGGCTCCCGGGAGTGCAGCGGCCATGGCCCCGGCGCTGGCCGAACAAGGACTTGCTCCGGTTCGATATACCTTCGACCTCATGAATGAGACATTGGTTGAACTAACAAGCTATCCACCCACCCTCTACAATGAAGATACAACTCAATTGGTCTGGGGCCCCTTCGAGGCACGTAAAGATTTTGGAACTCTGGCACTCTTTGTTAGCCAAAACTCCGATTACAATCCCAACTACTTCGACGAAGAAGAACCGCTAGGCTCGCCTCTTCAATACATTTTTGCGTTGATGCGCGGAGACAATTACGACCTTAACACCCTAACGCCAATCGTAATGGGCGGCTCAACCCCGAATCCAGAAAACCCCGAATGGGGGATCACCTTGGTGGTCTTTGATTTCAATACGAACAAAAGTTTTGTAGAGCTTTACGGGGATGTCTTTGCACCGGGATGCCTCGCATCGGGCCGTTTTGTGGCCCTTAGAAACCATGGCCCTGTCCTGGATGAGAATGACATTCCAACCGAGAAAACTCTCACCACCGTCGCAGGTATTTTCCGAAACTTCGTTCCTAAGAATGCACCAGGCGCAACACCGATCAATCTGGATTATCTCTACGGTGATATTGCCTCCTCTGACACCACGCTCTCTTATTCCAATTTTGGCGCACAATTTGATTTCGATGGTGTTCCCGAGACCATTGAAAATGTTGCCGTTAAAATGGCTTTTTGGAGCTACCTAAGACGCAGCCCTGCCGGAAGCGGCCGAGCTGAGTACATTGCCACCAATACTGAAATGCCTGAAGGCCAATTTCTACAGGCCACAGAATGCTGGGATTACAACCTATCGAAAAGCTATTTCAGCATGGCGAGTATTTATGGTGAAGAAGTCACGCCTGTCACCTCTATGGGTACCCCCATTACGAGTTGTGACGACAGTCTTGAAAATGGGCTAGATGCCATCGGTTTACCATCTGGAGAAGACGCCGACCCGCGTATTCAAGAACTTCTGGAAGAAATTGCCGAAAATGGTCTCCTGATAGACACTAGCGCTGACGCCTCAAATTAGAGTAGAGTCACCCAACTTCAAAACCAGGAGAGGCACCTCAATGAGTGATCTAGAAAGCAAATTTCAGCAAGCCCAAGTCGACGTCAAAACTCTGACCAGCAACCCCGGCAATGAAATGCTTCTCAAACTCTACTCCAACTTCAAGCAAGCTACCGTTGGAGATGTGCAAGGCAAACGACCCGGTATGATGAATATCGCCGGCCGAGCAAAATTCGATGCTTGGGCCGGACTCAAAGGGCAATCTAAAGACCAGTGTATGGAAGCCTACATTGGCCTCGTAAACCAGCTTCTCGGGCGCTGAGTCAATTATCAGTATGGGTAGTGCGCTGCTTTCCAAAAGACGGTTCCTTGCGGGACATCAATGTCTTTTAAAGATGTGGAATCAGCTGCATCGCAAAGAGCTGGCCGCGCGCTCCTCGGGCTTTCAAAATATTCTTTTTCAAGGCGGGATTCGCGTAGAGGAACTCGCGCGCACCAAATACCCTTCTGGTATAAAAATCCCCCACCGAGAAATTCGGTCTGCAGAAGCCGTAGAGCAAACACTCGACGCACTCACAGATCATCATACCCAAGCTATTTTTGACGGCGCTTTCATCTTTCAGAATACATTTGTCCGAACCGACATTCTCAAGAAAACCAAAGAAGGTTCGTGGGACCTTATCGAAGTGAAGAGCACCACCCGTGTTCGACAAAGTCATCAAGTTGATCTAGCACTGCAACTTTGGATTCTGCGTTCCTTAGGCATCGACATCGATCGAGCGGGTGTTCTAACCGTCAATAAAAACTATAATTATCTCGGTGGTGAGATAGATCTCGACGGTTACTTTAACTTCACAGATTGCACAGATGATCTCGATGACCTCATGACCAAGGCCGAACAAGCCGTGGACAAGTTCAACCAAGTTCTCAACAAAGACACGCCTCCAGAAGTCAATCAGGGCAAGCAGTGCAGTCGCCCACATCCCTGTGAATTCTACGACCATTGTCACACCGAAGCTCCTGAAGTGATCCCCTATCCCATCTCCTTGATTCCTCAATTGTCGGGTCACCTACGCAATCAGCTCGAAAAAGCAGGTGTAACCGATGTTCGCAAGATAGAGGACGAATCTCATTTTGGTCCCATTCAAAAAAGAGCTTTGCGTTGTATTCGAAGTGGAGAACCAGAAGGCTCTCCAGACCTGGCCGACACCCTTACCCAAGTCGAATACCCTATTCATCACATCGACTTTGAATCCTTTATGAGTGCGGTTCCAGCATATCCACAATCAAAACCTTACGACTCAATTCCGTTTCAATGGTCCAACCACATTGAGCATGAAGACGGACGGATAGAACATCAAGAGTTTATCTGGCCGCACAAAAGTGATCCCAGGGAAGCATTCACAAAAAGTCTCTTGAAATCCCTTGGAGACAAAGGAACGATTTGTATCTATTCTAGCTACGAAGAAGTGGAAATTGGGCAGATGGCCAAACTCTTTCCTGAGTTACGTAAGCCACTGCAGGCCTTATTGAAACGAACCTGGGATTTAATGATTCTACTCAGAGACCACTTCTATCATCCCGGCTTTCAAGGCTCGTTCAGCATCAAGAGAGTATTACCCGCTCTCGCCCCCCACCTTCGCTATGAAGAGCTTGATATTTCCGATGGCAAAGCGGCCATGCATGAATATCTAAAGAGCTTAGACTTAGAATGCGAACAAGAGCGCGCAACGATTCATAAACAGCTGCTGGTTTATTGCGCGATGGATACTCAAGCCTTGATTGAGATCAGAAAGTATCTCAACGAATGGACACGTCATCAGCCTACTGCGTGAAACTCTACGCTTTGCAGTAAATCACCACGGCCTCCGGGTAAATCCACGTCTGGCAAGCGATTCAATAAGGAGCAAATTCCCTGAGCATGAATGCCCGAAGTTTCGCAAACTTCTTGCGAGCGGTAAAATCCACCAGCACGCTCTAAGTTGGTCCGTCTACCCTGAATGTGCATCCTTTGAGCGTAAGCGTAACCAAGAAACAAATCTCGAACGATTTCAGCTTCTGTTGGAATCTCGGGAATAGACAATGCATCAACCCGCTCTACAATGGCGCCTAAAGCCATGAGATTTCCACCTGCATCATGAACTTTTTGAATCAGTCCTGAGCGCACCGTTTCAATGTCATGAAACAACTCTTCAAAGACCTCGTGCAAAACATCTGTCAGCATCACTTCCGCTGCATCATGAAGCGACAAATCGATTTTGAGTGATTCATAAACCACATGCGGCATCATTTGGGCGACCATGGCACTTCGAATCGACGGACCACCACCCCACGCTATCGCTTGGTCGATATGCCGTGCCGCATTCGGAGCACCAGCTTCTTCACCCAGCTCACGGATATAATACATGCCAGCGATATGACTGTTGCCCTCTAAGAGAATCATCTTCGAACGGCATTGCTCCGCCCAGCGGTTGATTCGATCTCTAAGGGTACACCGTAGCTTCAATACGCGGGTTAAGCTTACAGGATTGGGAACGGGAAACTCGCCGGTTTTGTCTTCAACAACAAACCGTTCATCGTTGGCTCCAAAGGTCTCTGTTCGGAATTCAAACTCTGGAAAAATTGCCGTCACCGCTCGCCGCCTCCTTTGAGCCCAGACATCGGGCCCCACCACTCCAGTCATCGTCGACTATCGGAGGCACTTGAGCGAAAAGACGGCAATTTTAAAGATGATTTTTAGGTATTCATCTGGCGCAGCACATATTGATTCAAAAACCGCTCAACTGACTCATAAAAGTCTGTAATCGTTTCGCTTTTTCGAAACCCATGGCCTTCCCCCTCGTACACTCGATACTGGTATTGGACCCCGTTTTTCCGCAAAGCCTGAACAATACTCTCCGCTTGCGCCAGAGGGACCACCCGGTCTTCCTCTCCCTGAAAGATCGCAAGAGGGCGCTGAATCTTGTGAGCATGAAAGATAGGCGAGCGCTCTTTGAAGATTTCCTGGTCTCGCGGCAGAACACCAACCAGCCCATCTGGGTAATGCGCCTCAAATTTATGGGTGTCCGCTAAGAGGCCAAACAAATCCGTCACACCGTAAAGCGAAACGCCCGCGCAAAAAACATCCGGCTCATGAATCATGGACTGCAACACCGTGTAACCACCCGCACTACCACCCATCACCGCGCAACGGCTCCCGTCCACGCGCCCGCTTTCGGTTAGATAACGTACACCCGCCACGACGTCTTCCACATCCACCACACCCCATTGCCCCTGCAAGGCATCCATATAGGCGCGACCATATCCGCTGCTGCCTCGGTGGTTTGGCAAAAAGACGCAATATCCCCGAGTCGCGAAATATTGAGCCTGCACATTGTAGCGAGCTGTTTCCTGACTGGTCGGTCCACCATGTACGATGACCAAAAGTGGAGCACCACTCTCGGGACTCTTCAAATCACCAACAGGCGAATACAAAAGTCCATAAGCAGTATCCCCATTTGCGGTGGGATAAGAAATCGCTTCCACTTCACTGAGTTCATTCGGCTCCGGTGCCACGGCCGCCACAAGCCGAGTTCGCGATTGACCATTGGGACACTTCCACGTGATTAGTCTTGGAGCACTCTGACTGCCACTGGCAATCACTGCTGCCTGTGTCTGCTGGTTTGAAAGACTAAGATGAGAAAAGTCGCCGAAAGCCTCGAAGCCATCGAGAGTCGTTAAGCCACCATCCTCCAAATTCGCAACACACAAACTCATAAAACCTTGGCGATTTACAATAACCAAGGCTTTCTGATCACTTTCGAACAATGCATAGGTTCTTAAATCTTGAACCCACGCCGGTTGGCCGAAGTCTTGCTCGCTGAAGGTAAGCCGCGTTCGCTCTCCAGAGTCGATTTCAACTTTCCAAAGCTGTCCAAAGCCCTCCCGGTCACTGACGTAATAAACGGTTTTAGAATCTTGCGAAAATTCAGGTTGAAAAACAGAAACGTCGCCCGCTCCATCAAGCGCCTCTATCTTATCGATGGCTGGTAAGACCTCACCGTCAACCAAAACCTCAGCCACATGCAACACGGAGCCATCCCAAGGCATGTTGGGGTGATTCCAAGAAATCCATGCAATGCGCTTCCCGCAACTGCTCCAACGCGGCTGCATATAGAAGTCCCAGCCCTCGGCTAAGATTCGAGGCCAATGTCGCCCATCTGTATCTACAACCGCGAGTCTGTCTTCACCTTCATCGTGATGAACATACAAAAGCCACTGACCGCATGGAGATACGGTCATCGATGCACTGCGACCAAAATCAGGAGTGATAGCAACCGGCGTACCGCCAGTAAGATCCATCCGATAAATGCGTCCAGAACCTTTTTGAACGAAGTACACCCGGCCTTGACTTACAGTGAAATCACCACCACCGTAACCCACCTCGCCGCGAACATTTAAATCAAGCGTCAGGTCTCGCGGCGCATCATCACCGGTCTGTGCAACCAAAACACCAACTCCAGAACGGCCTTCCAACCAAACCAAAGTTTCACCGTCACTGTCCCATTTTGCATCGCCAAGGCGTAAAGAGGTCGCAACATCCTCAGGCATGATGGGACTTGGTTTTGTTAAATTAGTTTTTCGTTCCATTCGTTTTATTACTCCGCTTACCTAACCGAAATGGGCTTCGTACCCATCAGAGCACACACCAATAATCGAGTCCCTCACGATAGCCGCGTTGACTTACTTGCTCCCGAATCAATGACCGCGCTCCACGGCTTCCCACACAAGATACAAGAGGGCAACCAGGATAACGGGATAAATCATCTGGGCCGATGACTGGAACTTCAAGCCTTATATTGCCAATCTTTTTTGGGTCAATATCGACAAAAGCAGCCAAGGAAACGCCCTCTTCCTTCAAAAATCGAGCAAATTTCCCGCCCATCTTCCCCGCACCCCAAACAACAATCTGCTCCGCCTTCGCCAACGGGCCAGTCGCCAAAAAATGAGCCCGACATCTCAGAAAAGCATCCGGACTGTACCTTGGATCTCTGCGTGAAGTTCGGTGCGGATAGTCGCGCCATCGCAAAAGAACTTCGTTGACCTTGGCAAATTGAAAACCAGCCGCAGCGGCTCGGAGCCATAGGTCGTAATCCTCCGGCCAATCCAAATCCCGGTAACCCCCCAAATCCAGTATCGCCTGTTTTCGAAACATCACCGTGGGGTGTGACAAAGGGCTTTCGACAAAACGCTCTCGCATAAAGTCATCGTGTACCAAGAGCGTCCCTAACCATTCGTCATAATAGCGATATCCTCCGCCAAGCTCTCCATCGGCGAAACTCTCCACTTGGCACGTTACAATGGAAACCGCTTCTTCTCGTTTTAGGAGTTCATATTGTAGCTCCAAGCGACGCGGGAGCGCGATATCATCACCATCCATACGAGCGACGTACTCTGAGCGACAGGCGTGCAGGCCCAACATCAAGGCGGGCACCAACCCTGGCTCCTCGCCAGTATCCAAAAGCCTTAATCGAGCATCATTCTCAAAACATCGTTTCGCTATTTGCGCTGTACTATCCGTGGAGCTGTCATTCACCAACACCAGCTCAAAGTCTTGTAATGTTTGGCTCTTCAGACTCTCGAGGGTCTCCTCAAGTGTCTCGGCCCCGTTGCGCACCGGCAGCAATATCGAAACTTTTGGTATTGCACAGCTGTTCATGAGCGTTATCTAGTGTATTTAACCTCTGGTCGCTAGAGCTGACATACGTTAGACCCATGAAATATCTTACTTAAAAAGGATTCGATGATGCCTCAATATTCAGCTCTCATTAAGCACTGGCATCTCGATCAGGATACAACCTTCATCAATCATGGCTCCTATGGTGCTTGTCCTAAAGTTATTCTTGAGAGGCAGAGTACTGTACGCAAAGAACTCGAACATCAACCCGTGAAGTTCTTTAGCCATACGCTGCTGCCTCGCATGGATGCAGTACGCGAAACCTTGGGTGAAATACTGGGTACATCCTCGAACAACCTAGGCTTAATTCCGAATGCCACCCAAGGAGTCAACACTGTCCTACGCACTTATCCTATTCAATCCGGAGATGAGATTTTAATCACCAATCATGGATACAACGCGTGCAACAACGCCGCCCTTTTTCATGCTCAAAAACAAGGGGCAGATATCGTCGTTGCGAAAATACCTTTTCCGCTTGAATCCCCAGCACAGATCATTGAAGCCATCGATAAAGCAATCACACCGAAGACCAAGCTGGCCATCATTGACCATATTACCAGTCCCACCGCATTGGTGACTCCGATCCAGAAGATAGTCTCATACTTAAGCGAGCAAGGCATTGACACTCTGGTGGATGGTGCCCATGCCCCTGGACAACTCGAAATCAATCTCGAGTCCATCGGGGCAGCATACTATACAGGAAACTGCCATAAGTGGTTCTGCACTCCGAAAGGCTCAGCTTTTCTTTATGTGCGAGAAGACAAACAAAAAGAAGTCAGACCCCTGGCAATCAGCCATGGGGCAAACGCTCCAACTGAGCTTCGTTCATTTTTTCGAAACGAATTCGATTGGCAAGGCACTCATGACCCTACCGCTCATATGGTCATTCCTGACACCATTGAACTTATGGAGAAATGGTTTGAAAACGGTTGGCAGGATATTCGTCAAAACAACCATGAACTCGCGTGTCAGGCACGCGATATCATCTGCGAAGCGTTGCAACTCCCAACTCCGGCACCGAATGAAACCATTGGCGCCATGACGGCTTTCCCATTGGATGCGTCTGTCCTGCCGGGTGGATTTCCCAATTCAGGACTTCAAAAGATACTTATGGACGACTACCAGATTGAGGTTCCAGTATTCGATGAACCCTACTCTCCGATAAAAACCCTCAGGCTATCGGCCCAAATTTACAACGACATCTCACAATACGAATACCTCGGGCATGCTTTGTCCGAAGTCCAATCAAAATTGGATATCAAGTTAGGAATGCAAGCATGACACAATATGAAAGAATGGAACGCAAAGAGGGATACATCGGAAAGTTTATCAATATGTTTATCGATAAAGTCCGACTACCCAATCAGCATATTGTTGAGCTTGAGTATATCGACCATCCCGGTGCCGCCGCCATCGTTCCGGTGGACTCTGAAGGTAATATCATCATGGTTCATCAGTTTAGGTATGCTGCATCCGGTTTCGTCTGGGAAATTCCCGCAGGAAAGTTAGATAACGGCGAACCACCTGAAATTTGCGCGGCTCGTGAGCTACAGGAAGAAACGGGGTTTCGGGCGAAACAACTGGATTCTCTGGGCTTCATATGGACGACACCAGGATTTACCAATGAAAGGATATGGCTTTACCTCGCCCGTGATCTTGAAGTCTGCACCCAAGCGCTTGAAGACAGCGAAGTTTTAACTGTTGAAAAAGTGCCCGCCAGCAAGGCAATTGAAGATGCAAAACAGGGCCGTATCAATGATGGAAAAACAGTGTGCGCGCTCTTACGAGCAGAGCCTCTCTTGAAAGAGGCTGGTTTGATTTAAAACGAAGGCGGGGCTTTTGCCCCGCCCGTCGCTCTAGTTATTATTAGATGGCTCCACTCCATCGGGCAAAGGCTGCCCAGCCATCTTTATTTGTCCCTCCGCGGCATCCACCGTTTCCGGCTTCATGACCACCGCTGCACCTCGGTCAATGTCAAACATTGCCGCAAGGTCAAATGCTACCCCAGGAAGTGACGCTAGAACCGCGTCGGCATATTCCAAGGAAAAGTCAGCTGTAAGTACTTCCAGACCCATCGAAAGATTGGCAGGCATCACATTAATGGCTTCGCCACCTGTGACTTCCCAAATCGTCGTAGGCGTTCGTGCATCGTCGATTATAAGTTCCACAACGCCATCATTGACAACAACCGTCACAGGTACACTGGAACTAACGAAAGCTCTAAAGTCCGTCTCTGAGCCGTCCTCATCAATGGTTCCCTCAACTTGCATATCTGCCCACTCAAGTCTCAAGTCTCCAGCGCAGTCATTTAAGATAGGGGCAGTCATAGCTCTGACAGAAACATCCATACGCTCAACACCATCCACTGAAGCCATCGCCTCTGCAACCCACGCTGCTGGTAAGTCGCCGGTGAAATCACCTGTCCAGAATGCACTGAATAAGCCTTGGTTCACAGCATCGAGATGCTTCATCGCATCCATAGAATAACCTGAATCCCAAACCGTTTCCTGTGCACTCGCATCGCAAGACCGAACCATTGCACCAAGAGGCTCTCGAAGCGTTCCTTTTTCAGATGCTGTTTTCGTCTCAAACCCAATGAGCATTCCACCGGTTCGCAGGTCACCACTAAGAGGCGACGCGAACGACAGAGATGAAATCTGGGTATCGAGCGAAAGCTCAGGTCGAGCAAAACCAGACGCCAAATGCTCGTCGAGCAAGAGAGGACCTGATGTAGACATGCCCATAATGAAATCTTCTACGATATCACCGACACTCAATGGGTCAGATGGGTTCAGCAATAGTAAATTAATAGCTGGCTCTAGAAGAAACTGCAGATCATTTAAAAAGAGACCTAAAATGGCATCGGTGAAAGTCGTGATACCCGTAGCAAGCATACTTAAATCAATCTGACCTAGATCAACTGTTTCCAGTCCACCCAAGATAGACACACCACCTAAATCGATTTGGATATCCTGTACCGGAGTCAAATCAACTTGGCCGCCCTGCAGGTCCACACTCCCATTTACCAACTGTACATCAACAGTACCAACCTCTGGAGTCTGAATATTGAAACCCGCTTCCATCAACATACGCTCGATAGCAAGCCCAGAATCAATCCATGCCGTTGGGTCGGGCTCTAATGCTCCCAGTGGTGCAAGAGGGCCGCCCGCTGTATCTGGGCAAATCGTGTTGAATGGAGGTCCCGGCGGAATAAAGAGACAAACCAAATCAAGTGAATTAAGGGTAATGAAGTCTGTTTCAAGCACAGCTCCAACGTTTACAAATCGCGCTTCAATGTTGACCGTCGCGCTTGTTCGAACCGTTGCAGTAAAGCCTGGTCCCTCTACATTCGAATCGATGGAAACATCAGCATCCAAGCCACCATCTCGCGCTTCCAGACGAAGCCCCACTTCATTCATGTCGAGTTCAATCACTTCGCTCTTCATCATGACGCCACCAAAGAGACCGATGTCTCCCGAGAGCGTAATGGTTCCAATTCCTTCTAGCTCAATCGGCGGCAAACTCATGGGAATCACTTGATTCAATAGTTCAAGCTCTTCTTCATAAATTCCGATGGCTCCACCAAAGTCGTCTACGCTTAAATCGTTCAGGATGATCTCACCCACTGTTGCTAGGTCATCCACTTCGTCACACACATAAACGCCATCAACGGTAGAACATGGATGGTCAAAATCATCGAAGGCATCCTGACCCAGACGAAAAGCAATTCGGTCACCTAGGCCAGCAGCATCGTCACCACCAAAAGCACCGTCCCACCATTGAGTAGAGTAAAAGTATCCTCGAGTCGCAGCGTCTTCTTTACCGCCCATACCAACAACTCGGGCATCGATTTGGTTCAAACCGTAGGCAGACGTCATTTCATATTCAAATGACCCATCTATCTTCACTTCAACCACATCACCATTGATGGTCAGGCTTTCAATTCCAACACCCTTGTCATCAACTCGTCCCAGCACGGTTAGGGTGGAATCTCCATCAAAGGTTTCTCCACGGTCGGGAAAATCAATCACCAAATCGGGAGCATCCTGAGTACAATCCGCGGCGCACCCATCATCATCAAGCGTGTTACCGTCGTCGCACTCTTCGGCTGGATTGAGCCGCTCATCAACATAACCATCGCCGCAGATAGACTCACCACAAACACCAGCAAGACAAATTCCGCTGAGAGTGCCCGACTCGCAAATATCGCCATCCTCTAAAGGGATGTTTTTACAACTGAAGCCGTCGGCTGAGCAGGAGTCCTGAGTACATGGGTCATTGTCGTTGCATTCAGAATCGATTTGGCAAACGAACTCAATGCCTTGGAGGGTTTCCTCAGAACATCCTGAGGCTACGATGACGACACTGAATAAAACTGCGAACAAAGTCTGCTTACTTCTCATTGATTTCGTATCCCGCTATTTCGAAAAGCTAAAAAAACCACTGGGCTCCAGAAGTTAAGGGCATGGAGCACATTCACCTACACCCAAATCCAGGGTTTGGTTAAGATTGAAATGAGAAAAACGAACCCCTGAGAAAAAAGGGATCAGACACACTCTAAATCACTGATAAATATGGGCTATTCCGCCACAGCCAATTTATGAAATCGCCAGCTGTTGTTGCCGTGATTGTGCAGATGAATACGAATCGGAGCCCCGGCTTCAATATCTGCTGGAACCGTTAACTGTCTCGAGTAAGCTGCCGCTGGACTTGGAATCGGCATCGTTTTTTCCCACAAGGTGTGCTCACCGATGGTTAAAAATACAAAAGCCTCGGCTGGCTCCGTAAACACAAGGGTCAAATGCCACATGGACCAATCCAGAGTATCCCCCATCCTCAATGAACGGGGAAGTGGCTGCTCGAGCGTCACAAAGTTACAGATGGTGGTGTCGACCTCTAATATTTGGTCTGCCCCTACACCCTCCACTTCATAGCCCCCAGGAGAACATATGACCTCTTCGGGCGCGTATTGCTTGAAGGGATCATCCTCAAAAGGAACAGGCTGCCATAGTTGATGATCAACCAAAGTACCCGCTTCAGTTTCAGCCACACCGCAACTTAGTAAGCACGATGCAACAACCAACCCAACCAGATACCGAAGTAGCTTCATTCTAAGGACGCTCTACTTTCATAAATCGAGTCATAGCCCAATGCAGCAAACCGGGCATGTGCTGCCCCAGAGAGGCCAAGACAATACCATGTCCCGTAAAAGTATACTCTCTCTTTCGCTTCATCACCGCATCGGCCATCACCTTAGCTGCCTTATCGGCCTCCCACATGAGTTTACCCGGTCTTCGGTCTTCGCGGTCTGGATGAAACACGCCATCGTTATCCACTTGGTTGATCTCACTAGAAACTAAACCTGGTAGTAAATTCGTTAATGAAACGCCGGAGCCGTGAAGTTCTATTTGCAGTGAACGACACAATCCAATGAGCGCAAACTTAGAAGAAACATAAGGTGAAGATTTGGACATAGCAATCTT
>CAZZDT010000027.1:0-12272 GCA_964652435.1 uncultured Bdellovibrionales bacterium | reverse complement strand
CAGAGCTGACCGGTGAGATGGAACGGGGCATGTTGCTCATTGGAGATGGTGATTCCAGTGAAGGAATCATGCCTGTTATCCAGCTTTACTTTAGAGCAACGGACTGCATCCAATCCTTTCTCGATTCTATTTCAGGAAATGAAGCGGTTGCCGATATCGACATGGCCAAGAGCATCAAAGAAGCCGTTCAAATCTTCGGCTCCATCGGTGACATCGCCACGCAGAACAAAATCGGGCAAGAAATGGGTAACCTTAAAAAGGTTCAACCCAAGCAATACGATTCACTCAAGGGACTCCATGTCCTGCTCATCGATGATGATACGGTGATTCGAAATACTCTCGAACGCCATCTTCGCGGTAAAGGCATGGAAGTCGAGCAAGCGAAAAACGGAGCCATTGGACTTGAGCGTTTGCTCCAGACCATGAGCCCTTTTGATTTTGTGATCGTCGACTTGCACATGCCTATCATGGATGGATTCGACTTCGTGGCCGAAGTTCGCTCTCGCCCCGAATATCAAAACCTTCCGATCTGCATGTTCACGGCGAGCCTCCATATGGCCGATGTTCGCAAAGCCATGGAGCTCGGAATCAGTGGTTACGTCATTAAACGAGAGTGGAAGCAGTGCCTCATGCCTGAGATCGGTCGGATTTTGGGCTTACCTGCATCAGAAATAGCCCTCCTCGAGACCTGATTTTTAAATAAAAATTCAGTTGATTTAAAAGCCTTCCGCCATTGATGGATGGCTCTATCCCCGTTATAGCAGCGAGCATAAGAACTGGTGTTCTGACCATTTTCTCACGTGTCATACCCACAGGTGGTTCTATGAAAACGCTCATCGGCAGCCCCGCTCTCTCTGAATTCAAAAACCAACGACTTTTGTCCGCCATCAAGAAGGAAAACCCTGCAATTACAGGCGTTTCGGCATTCTTTTGCCACTTCGTTGATACGGCCGAAGAACTCTCAGAAGCAGAGCTGAGACAGCTTGAACAGCTTCTGACCTATGGTCCTCGTATGCAGGCCCAGGCATCCGATGGTAATCTGGCCTTGGTATTGCCAAGGATCGGAACCATTTCACCGTGGTCGTCCAAAGCAACAGATATTGCCCACATCTGCGGCCTTACAAAGATCAAACGCATTGAACGCGGTATCGCCTACTATCTACAAGGCGCCGACTGGACCGATGAACTCAAAGGCCACATCCATGACCGTATGACCCAGGTCATCATGTCGGAATTAGACCAAGCCCAAGCACTCTTCGAGCAAGCAGTGCCCGCCCCCATGACCAGCATCAAGCTGCTCGAAGGTGGTCGTGAAGCACTCGTTGGTGCCAACCAAGAACTCGGCTTGGCTTTAAGCGAAGATGAAATCGACTATCTGGTCAACAGCTACAACGAACTCGGCCGTGATCCAACGGACATCGAATTGATGATGTTTGCACAGGCCAACAGCGAGCACTGCCGACACAAGATTTTCAATGCGAGCTGGACCATTGATGGTGAAGACAAAGACCTATCGCTCTTTGCGATGATCAAAAACACCTACGCCAACAATCCCGACGGTGTTCTCTCTGCATACAAAGATAACTCAGCCGTTATGACTGGAAATATGGCCAGTCGCTTCTTCCCCGATGCTCAAGACGACGTATATCGTCCCCACGAAGAAGACGTTCATATCTTGATGAAAGTGGAAACCCACAACCACCCAACTGCGATTTCTCCGTTTCCAGGAGCTGCAACGGGTTCAGGCGGTGAAATCCGGGATGAAGGTGCAACGGGACGAGGAGCCAAACCCAAAGCAGGACTTACTGGCTTTTCAGTATCCAATCTACAACTGCCCGGTCTCGAACAACCTTGGGAAAAGCCATATGGGAAGCCTGACCGCATTGTTTCCCCTCTTGAAATCATGACCGATGGCCCACTGGGTGGCGCGGCATTTAACAATGAGTTTGGACGACCAGCCCTCGGTGGCTATTTCCGAACCTTCGAGCAATCTGTCTCAACTGAGAGCGGCTCCGAAGTTCGTGGTTACCACAAGCCCATTATGATCGCGGGCGGTATGGGTAATATCCGTGCACAGCACGTTCAAAAAGATATCGCTGAGCCCGGCGCAGCCATTATTGTCTTGGGTGGACCAGCCATGCTTATTGGTCTGGGCGGCGGTGCTGCCTCTTCTATGGCCAGTGGAGCAAGTGCTGAAAATCTAGACTTCGCATCTGTTCAACGTGACAACCCAGAAATGGAGCGTCGGTGCCAAGAAGTCATCGACAGCTGTTGGCGTCTTGAGGACAATCCGATTGTAGCAATCCATGATGTTGGTGCAGGTGGTCTATCCAACGCACTGCCTGAATTGATGCATGACAGTGGACGCGGTGGAAATTTTGAACTCCGCACCATTCCCAACGACGAGCCGGGAATGAGTCCACTGGCGATCTGGTGTAATGAAAGCCAAGAACGCTACGTCATAGCCATTGCTAAGGATAAGCTAGAAACGTTTAAATCAATCTGCGCCAGAGAGCGTTGCCCTTACGCCATCGTAGGCGAAGCCACCCTTGATGAGCAGCTCACGCTTTCTGATTCCCATTTTGAGAATAGCCCCATCGACATGCCGATGTCGCTTCTTTTTGGCAAGCCTCCACGCATGCACCGCGATGTTAAATCCATTGAGACGCCGCGTACTGCAATCGACACGGCCTCCATCGACATCAACGAAGCGGCCCGGCGTATTTTGCAGCTTCCGACCGTCGGCGATAAGAGCTTCCTCGTTACCATCGGCGACCGAAGCATCACCGGCATGGTCGCTCGCGACCAAATGGTTGGACCTTGGCAAGTGCCCGTGGCGGACGTAGCGGTTACAACATCCACCGTAAACGATACCACCGGTGAAGCCATGGCTATGGGTGAACGGACACCCGTTGCTCTGCTCAACCCCGCAGCCTCTGGCCGTCTCGCGGTAGGCGAAACACTCACGAACTTAGCTGCAGCTCGTATCAATAAAGTAAGTGACATCAAGCTTAGCGCAAACTGGATGGCAGCTGCAGGGCACCCCGGTGAAGATGTTGCCCTATACGAAACCGTTCAGGCGGTTGGAATGGAACTCTGCCCCGCTTTGGACCTCACAATTCCTGTGGGTAAAGATTCCATGAGTATGAAAACAGTTTGGCAATCGGATGGTGAAGACCGAGCGGTAACTGCACCCCTATCATTGATCATCACTGGATTTGCTCCCGTTCACGATGCTCGCCACACACTTACTCCCGAGCTGCGAACCGATAAAGGCGAGACCAGCGTAGCCTTAATTGATTTAGGTCGCGGTAAAAACCGGCTCGGTGGCTCGTGTCTCGGGCAAGTGTTCAATCAAATCGGTCAAACGCCACCGGATGTAGACAGTCCTGAACTTCTTCAGTGCTTTTTTGACGGTATTCAAACACTAGCCAAAGACGGCCACCTACTGGCCTATCACGACCGCTCCGACGGCGGCCTCTGGGCTACACTGGCGGAAATGGCATTTGCTGGACGCGCTGGACTCAACCTGAATATTCAAGCACTTGGCCAAGACTTGACCGCTGCCCTCTTCAGCGAAGAACTAGGCGGCGTTGTACAGGTAGCCAAGGAGCATGTTGATGCACTTCAAGCCGTGTTTGCGGGCACGCCACTTGAAGGTCATGTGCATGTATTGGGTTCTGTTACAAACTCGAACACCATCTGCATCTGCAAGGGAGACGACAACCTCATTAAGGTTGAGCGCTCCGAAATGCATAAACTCTGGTCACAGACTTCTCATGCTATTGCCACTCAACGCGACAATGCTGAGTGTGCTGCAGAGGAGTACAGCCGACTTGATGATCTCGCAGATCCAGGAATGAGTGCCAATCTCACCTTCGATATCAATGAAGATATCGCGGCTCCATTGATCAACACCGGCGCTCGGCCACGAATGGCGATTTTGCGAGAGCAAGGTGTAAATGGTCAAAACGAAATGGCGGCGGCTTTTCACAAGGCAGGCTTTGAATCGGTGGATGTTCACATGAGTGATATTCTCGGTGGAAGAGTCAACTTAGACGACTTCAAAGGACTCGTAGCCTGCGGCGGCTTCTCCTATGGAGATGTTCTGGGCGCTGGCGAAGGTTGGGCAAAATCGATTCTCTTCCACGAAGAGACCCGTGAGCGGTTCACCCGGTTCTTTGAGCGTTCCGATACCTTCTCACTCGGCGTTTGTAATGGCTGCCAGATGATGTCCAATCTCAAGTCCATCATCCCTGGAGCACATAATTGGCCTCGTTTTGTTCGCAACCAAAGCGAACAATTTGAAGCCCGCTCAGTGATGGTTGAGATTCTGGAATCCAAATCTATCTTCCTAGCCGATATGCAAGGCTCCAAGATGCCAATCGCAGTAGCTCACGGTGAAGGTCGAGCAGAAATGCCAGAAGGCATTCAGCCTGAATCGCTCTACGAGCAAAACTTAGTTTCCATGCGCTACATCGATAACAACGGCAAGAGCACACAAATGTACCCACTGAATCCCAATGGTTCACCTATGGGTATCACCGGTTTGTGCTCTGAAGACGGTCGAGCGATGGTCATGATGCCTCACCCTGAACGTGTCTATAGAACTGTACAGAATTCCTGGCACCCCGACACATGGGGAGAAGATGCGCCATGGATGCGCATGTTCCGCAATGCTCGTAAGTGGGTTGGCTAAACCCTCAAATATCGGGAGCCACCTCATTATCGAGAAATTCTTTCAAGGCTTTGCCTTCCTCCGAACGTGAATCGTCCTTGAAGGCCAGTGCAACAACATTGCCTTCAATCCAGATCACACGGGCTCGAAGAACCAACTCTTGAGAGCCCAGCAGCAATGTCACGTTTCCGTGAGCCTTGTCCGCGGCCTTTAATGACTCAGCATCTAAATCCGCTTCAAACCGAAGTCCCCCAGTGCTGATATCCTGAGTACTGCCCACCATGACCAAAGAGCCAACACTCGCTTTGCACGCTACTTTGCGTCGAATGCGGGCATGCACACGTCGTTCTTTTCCATCCCAAAAAGCCATGTTTATCCCCCAGTTGAATATAAAACCTGACTGTACGACCCTGCCCCACCATCATTGCGACTTTCTGAGGCATTGACAAGGCAAGACCAGTTTCCTATCGGTTCGTCATGGTCAAACACACAAGCCAAAAGGGCGTTTCAGCCCCCTCTGCACAGCTGGGCACCATTGCCTATGTGAATCGGTTCAGCGGACTCTAAGCGCTTACCCCCCTGTATTTGCCCCCTTAAAAAACGAATCAATTATTGGAGAACCCTATGAAAACCATCGTCCTCGGAGCAGGATTAGTGGGCGGCCCTATGGCGCTCGACCTTGCACAAGACCAAACCCTAGAAGTAACCGTCGCTGATATCAGCGAAAAGGCTCTTCACGCCTTGTCTCAACAAAACCCGGAAATTCAAACTCAAGTTGCCGACCTCAGCCAAACCGCCAAGGTCAAAGAACTGATCAAAGATTTCGACCTCGTCTTGAACGCTGTTCCCGGCTTTATGGGTTTTGAAACCCTAAAAACCATCATCGAATCTGGCAAAGACGTCGTTGATATTGCCTTTTGTCCAGAGAATACACTCGAGCTCGATGAACTGGCGAAAAAGCACAACGTAACGGCCATTGTGGACTGCGGTGTCGCACCTGGTATGAGCAACATCTTAACCGGTTATGTCTATTACCAAATGGACAAAACCGATGTGGCCCTCACGTACGTCGGTGGACTGCCTAAGGTACGCACGTGGCCCTACGAGTACAAAGCAGTTTTCTCACCTGTCGATGTGATTGAAGAATATACGCGGCCTGCACGCTATGTTGAAAATGGACAACGGGTTGTTCGGCCAGCACTCAGTGATGCAGAACTCTTGAACTTCCCTGGAATGGGGACTTTAGAGGCGTTCAACAGCGACGGCCTTAGAACACTGGCAGACACTTTGGATATTCCCAATATGAAAGAGAAGACGCTTCGCTATATTGGGCATATTGAGAAAATGGCAGTCCTAAGAGACAGCGGTTTTTTCAGCACCGAGCCAATGCAAGTAGGTGATGTTACCATTCGCCCCATGGATCTCACATCAAAGCTTCTCTTTAAATCCTGGAAACTGGAAAAAGGGGAAGCCGACGTAACGGTCATGCAAATCATTGTGGAAGGAACCAAAGACGGAAAAAATCTTCGGTATACCTACGACCTTCTCGACACATACGATGAAGAGACCGGCATCCACTCCATGGCCAGAACAACAGGCTACACTGCAACCATGGCGCTTCGACTCTTAAGTCGAGGGTTGTGGAGTGAAAAGGGCGTGATTGCACCTGAATTCATCGGAAAAGATAAGCAGTGTGTAGAGTTCATGCTTGCCGGCCTTGCCGAGCGCGGCATTCACTATCAGGAATCTATTGAAGAAATCTAAGAAATTACGCGGTGGGTGCTGAACCCACCGCTTTTCTTACTCAAGATTCTCTACTCTCTGGTCCCGAAAGCTCACGGGCCAAAATCTTCTGAGCCTCATCGTTCATGTTCTCAAACGCGATGCCCACCTCAAGTGATTTCTCTTCTTTAACCCACATCACACGTGCTTCAGATTCAATGAATCCCCAGGCAGTTGAAAAGTTAATCTGACACACAGTGCCCGGAACAACATATTCTGCCGGGATATTTCCTACGAATCGCACACGAGCCCCAGCAGCGGAAACATCCCAAATTTCAGCACCATGCTCTTGGCCCTTGATACGCATGTAGCAATCCAAACGCATACGAACCCGAACAGATTTTCGTTTCTCTTCCATATTTTGCCGGCGCAGTGCATGGCCCGCTTCTTTTCTATCCTCGAATGCTTCACGCACCAGCAGCCTGGAAATAGACAAACTTAAACGGATGAAATCAACCGGCTTGGTAACAAATTCATCGCCACCGGCCAGAATAACATCTTCATCGCTGTAACGTGCCGCGTAAGCGGTGACGATGATAATTCGAGCACCGTGAATATCCACATCACGCGCGTAATCAGGAATATCATCCTTCTTGAGTCCCTTGAGAACCTGGGTCAGTTCAATGCCGTTTAACTCAGAGCCAGAAAGCTGAATATCCATTAAGATAAGCTCAAACGATTCACCCTTTAAGATTTCACAGGCTTCGCGGTCACTTTTGGCCCGGACCAACTCAAACCGGTCCCGCAATGCAAATTGCGCCACAATGAAATTATCGTCTTCGTCTTCAACGTAAAGAATCCGCTGTCGTTCCGCATCGGTCCCCTCATCATCCTTCGATGGGACAGGATTTACTGGGAGTCTCACAAGAGCCATAGCGCTGCTACCTTCATCATAAACTGACCCCTCGATCCTACGCTTCCTTGACCTTCCACACAATGCAATAGCGCAAAGGAAATCTAGGACTCTGGCCCAATATTGCTTAAGATAACACCATGGAGAAAACCGAATCCACAGCAAGTTCCAGCGTGGCTCTGCTAAGAACCATTGCCATGGGCTCTGCGATTGCCATGATTATTGGCGGTTTGTCTCTCCTAGGTTTTGACCTCTATCGAAACCTCATTGAACAAACAGAAACTGCCCAGAAAAACCTTGAACGAGCTTTCAAAGAAACACAAAGGCAGACGTTTGTTTACTCAAGTATGCTTGCTCAGAATCCACTCGTCCAAAGAGGTACTCACTTTAGACAAACCGGCTCATTGCTCAATCAACTGATTCCAACCCTTAAAGAATCAAAAGTTGACCGTATCAATGTGCATGACGCCAACTCAGTGGTGTTAGCTCAGGCCCATGCTCCTGAAGAATTCAATATTCAAGAGTCTCACGCTCACCTCAAGCAAGCACTCCAGGGAAAAACTCTCAGCACCATTTATCACCAAGGTACCCAATGGCACCTGGAAACCACTCACCCGATTTTTCACCAAATGGAAAAGGAATTGATCATTGGTTCTGTAAGTGTCGGCTATCGTTTGGATGACCGATTTGCCAGCTCCCTGGAAAAACAAGTGGGTCACCCCATTATCCTCATTCACAACGGTTCCATTCTCGGTACCTCGTTACTGACCAAGAATCTCAAGAGCTGGACCCCAGAACAATCCACCTACAATCACGATGACACGAACTATGATGTAGTCCAAATCCCACTTCGCAACGACAATGGAAAAAAACTTCAAGCCGTTATTCTCGTTAATACGCTCTCACAACGGCTTACTCTTATTTGGGTAGCACTTAGTATTCCTGCGCTGGTTTTCGTTTTGTTTAGAGAACGCTCAAGAGCCATCCACAAAGAAAAATACAAAGCCAAAGAGCTTTCACTCGCCCAGGAAAGACAAGCCAACGAAAAAGTTCAAGCGGAGGTATTACGAAGACGGCATGCACAAAAAGAATTGGAGCGGGCTCTAGAGAAAGTCACCGAAGCCAGTCGCCTTAAAAGTGAGTTTCTCGCAACGGTCTCTCACGAATTACGGACTCCTTTGAATGCAATTATGAACATTCCCAAAGGACTGCTCAAAGACTACTCCGCCATAGACTGTTGGACTTGCAGCGAGTGTAGAGCAGTCTTTCAAGATTCCGGTGGAGACCTCGATCCCACCGAGCAACATCACTGTCCGGACTGCAATGGCATCCTCAATTACGGTAACGAAGTCACATGCACTGGAGACTTCGCAGAGCATAAATCGTTTCTCGAGCGCATCGCACGCTCGGGCACACACCTATTGAAATTGATTGACGATGTTCTGGATATGTCAAAGCTGGAAGCAGGGGCTGCTCACTTAAACACAACAGAATTTACCTTCGACCGGCTCTTCACAGAGATTTCAGAACTCACATCCCGTTTGGCCGACGACAAAGCGATTCAAGTCACCTACCCCGGCCCATTGGGAACGCAGAGCTTAGAAGCTGACTATGTGAAACTTGTACAAATTCTTGTCAATCTCGTTGGCAATGCAATCAAATTTACGCCAGATGGTGGCCAGATCAATGTGAATATCCAACACAGAGAAACGCCCAATACTGTAGTATTTGAAATCATCGATTCAGGGATTGGTATTCCCGAAGACAATCTTGAGACGATTTTCGAAAGCTTTCGCCAAGTCGATGGCTCAGCCACCCGACATCACCAAGGTACTGGACTGGGTCTATCTATCAGCAAAGGCTTGGTTGAACTTCACGGCGGTACCATCTCAGCGCAGAGCACCGTCGGTAAGGGAAGCACTTTCCAATTTGATATTCCTCAAACGAAGAATCCACACGCTTCGTAATTATTCAGCAACGAACTCGATATCCATCAGATAGATCTGAGTGCCTCGGCGGCTGCTCTGGCCCTCCAGCCATGTCACATCAGGTTCATCCAAAGGCGACGTATAATTGGCCATAATAAAGCTATGAGGCCCAGTGCGCCAAACCGCAGGAAATGCGGTGTCACCCACGCCCGGGATGTCCATCAGGTGAACAACCTGCTTATTCTCCTGGTCAATTTTGTAAATTGCAGTTCTCTTCGGCCGCAAAGAATAATCAATAACGTTCGCATCGTCCGGGCCATAAGGACCACCAACATCTCTGCGGGCAATCAGGTAGATGGTGTCGCCATGACGAAACATTTCGGGCGAGTCATAGCGCTCGGGATCACAAATCTCAGGACACACCCACTCAGTGATGTTGTCTGCCGGAGCCCAACACACATGACTGCCGTAACCGCTGGCGTCACCGTCTTCGTTTCGAGTGACCAACCATAGAGTCCCGTCCGATGCGAATTCAAATGCAACTTCTGAAACCCCGCCAGTATAAACCGTCTCTTTGTTGTTTACCTTTTCCCAAACCAAACCATCTGTAGATTCTTTAAAGTAAACTTCAACATCACTGTCTTCTTCGTAATGACCACCTGCATAGCTGGTCATAAACAGACGGCCGTCGCGCACCTTAATGTCCCACGGCACCTCAGGCTCAGGATTCACCGTTTCAAGTTCTGTCCAATCTTGAAATCCCTTACGCCAAGTTCTCAATATGCGCTGGGGCTCAAAAGCGGTCATAATCACACCGGCCTGAAAGAAGAGAAGCTGTAATTCCCCCTTATAGGAAATCAGGCGCGGTTCCCTCAGATCTGTGTCCAGATCGATGGTATGCTCAAAGTCCCAAGTCAGACCATTATCGGCAGAGGACATCACGTGCATTTGTGGATCTTCAGAAGCAAAATGAGTTGGACCCGAGCGCCAAGACATGAACAAGCGACCATCGTAATAGGCAATATCAACATTGTTGTTTGATTCTTGCACATCGATGGCAACCGGAATGGCATCTGAAGGAACCACCCACCGAGGCTCTGATACTTGGAGCGTATAGGTTAAAGACGCATCGACTTCGTAATCGGCAGGGTCATTGCTTGGACTGTCTGCGATACCGGTGCAGGCCGTAGCCAAGGAAACGAGCGAAAGAATAGACAAGCGAAACCAAATCTTCATGGTTACCTCCAAGTTAGCTGGGGTCTATCCAAAGGGTCTCTGGGGGTCAATTACCAAGAGCAACCACATTACCTTAGCTTACATGGAGCCAATCTCTAAAAAGTATTTAAAATCATTCATGATTCGGTCCACAAGCCCGCGACTCCACAAAGTCTCAACAGATCCTGAGCGCACGTAACTTCCTTTCGAACTCAAAGATTAATGCTCAAGACCCGCTTCCAAGAGGTAATCAGCGTTGATTTCCATCGGTGCTCTGTTAGATAGTTGCGAGCAGAGCGTTCTCACCATGTAGACTGGCGAACCTCCCTGAAAGCTCGAAGCCGACGTTTTCGACGCTTTTAGAAAAGGATATCAAGAGCTTATGAAACTTATTGGAATCTACAATATCAAAGGCGGAGTGGGAAAAACCACCAGCACCGTAAACCTTGCCTGGCTCTCTACTCAACTCGGAGGTCGAAGCTTGGTATGGGATTTAGATCCCCAGGGAGCTGCAAGTTTCTATTTTCGAATTCAGCCTAAAATAAAGGGCGGAACCCGTAAACTTCTCAAGGGCAAGAAGAATCTATCAGACGTTATTCGTCAAACGGATTATCCCGGTCTCGATTTAGTGCCTGCAGATCTATCCTATCGTAACTTTGATGTTGCTTTGAACAATTCCAAAAAGCCAGGCAGCGTTCTTCAAAAGTTACTCAAGCCCGTCCGCTCTGACTACGATTATGTATTTCTCGACTGTCCCCCAAGTTTTTCAGTGCTCTCGGAAAATGTATTTATGGCATGCGACGCGGTTGTTGTGCCCATGATCCCTACGACACTATCGGTTCGTACCTATGCCCAACTTATTGGGTTTCTAAAGGCGAACGATATGGAAGATGTTCCTCTGATGCCATTTTTCACAATGGTGGACCGTCGAAAGCGAATGCATACAACCATTCTTGAGGAAATGCCCAAACGACGTGATGAATTTCTACGCTCCTATGTGCCTTACGCAAGCATTGTAGAACGGATGGGAACTGAGCGTCGGCCGCTTCATTTATATGCACAAAGCACCACAGCTGCGGTAGCATACAGCGACCTCTGGCAAAACATCACCCAACGTCTTGCGGAGTAATCCGTTAGTCCTTCGATTTTTTATTCTTGATCCCAGAAAGAGAATACTGCTCGAGAAGAATCCCTGAAGATTTCTCAGCGGTCGTCAGTGTCCCCTTCATCAATCCACTCATCTCTTCTACCTTTTGATACAAAGGTAAAACGTTCTTCTTTCGCTCAGCTCGTTCAGGCCCATACCCAGAGAGCACATCATTGCCAGAAGATGTGTCTTTGAATCGATAACCATTTTTCGCCAGATTTGTCGCAGCTCTCAATCGAAAACTCTCCAAAGCTTGAGTGGATTTAAACTCCATGATTCCGCCCCGGCCTCGCGCCAAAGTTTCATCCCCATGTAAAATTCTGCGCGCCTGTCCGGCGTGCTCTGTTTCATTTTTGCCGGCCAAAAGGCCATGAGAAAAGTACAATCGAGCCGACTCAGGAGAATGGGTTAGGAGACGCCTAAGGTTCTTACGACTTTGCAATTCATCGGAACCGGGTCGCCGATCTTTAATTTGATTATCGCTGGTATAACTTGAAGGATCCGCCGGCATAGACAAGCGGATTTCCTCATCGCCTTCTTGTTCGAGGCGAATGGAAGGCCCATCAAATCGACGCCCTCCCATTTTGGTAACAAGATAGAGGTCGGCGTCTTCAAATCCATCAACGACGATGCCGTGCTCCAAATCCAACGCATCGAGATGAATGGTCG
>CAZZDT010000026.1:0-12298 GCA_964652435.1 uncultured Bdellovibrionales bacterium | reverse complement strand
TGGGGTATACGAAGTTGTTGCCTTCAAGATAGAGCTGACGAGCCACAACTGGATTTTGACGGTCCGTCATGTCCACAACTGTAACCTTGGTGAGGTCGTGCACCCGCCAATACCAATAGTTGTACTGGTCGTTGTATTCAGCGCCCACCATTTCACGCAGTGGATGCCCCTCTGGCAAAGCATAGGTATTCACGCGAGAGTAAATCACCATCTTGTCGCCTTCGAGAAGCATCTGGCTTGGGCGACCTTCCACAAGGGTCGTGGACTGATGAACCAAATCACCAAAATTTGGCACGCCGAAAATCTCGAGACGATTGCCGTTGAGTGTGTAGATAAAATAGCCGTCGGTCTTTACGAAGTCCGCTTCATCAACACCCTCTTCTTGATTGTTGGTGCCGGAGAAGTCGACACCTTCTTCGCGAGGCTCGTTTCCACCGCTGTCCGCTCCAGCACTGGCAGAATCTGCCGATGGCTCAGCACCATCTTCAGCCATGCCAACATCGCCGTCCACCCAACCACCGTA
The DNA here is from genome assembly GCA_964652435.1 of uncultured Bdellovibrionales bacterium. GTDB lineage: Bacteria > Myxococcota > XYA12-FULL-58-9 > XYA12-FULL-58-9 > JABJBS01 > JABJBS01. The sequence goes on along the minus strand of CAZZDT010000026.1, from coordinate 11,775 downwards.
GTAGTTGTCTTGCATACGCAACTCATTTTCGAGTCGGGCCGAAAGTGAGCCCTTGAGTTGCACTTCCAATTCCTCACAAGACTGAAACCCAATCAGCTGCGCTCGGGTCAGCGTTTGGTTTGGAGTAATCTCTGGGTTGGTGGTCTCCTTGTCGGAGCAAGCGCCCAATGCGAGGGCACAAATTGCAATGCCGCTCAGTATCTTCTTTCTCATCTTCTATTCCTTCCTTAAAACGTCGACCAAAATCCCCATCCCCTTCGGGATGCGTATCGAATGTGCGCCACTGACCCAGGGGGAATCAGCAACTTGTATCCAAATGTTAAGCAAAGTCGGTGCCAGAGAGCCTTCAGTCAAAAATAATGAATGTTTATGACAACTTACATGGTCCCCAAGGCGTTGAGGAGCTTAGTAAAACGGAATACTTGTATCCATATGGATACAGATACACTAAAAGTATACAAATGTATTGGAATCGATACACCCTATTTGCCGAGCCGTGGATGGCTCAGAGGTCATCGCGCCTGACCGGACAGGTCATACAACGAGGACCGCCGCCGCCGCGAACGAGTTCGGGCCCCGCAAACGTGATGATCACTTTATCATCTTCGGCAACTTGCTCATCGCCCAGTAAAAAAGCCTCACCATCAACCAAACGAAAACCCGCTTTTTCCAATGCCTTCAAGGTTCCGTGATTTCGCCGATAAGAAAGAGCTTGGCCCGGCGCCACACTGAAAAAGTTACAGCCCGACGCCCACTGCTCTCGCTCCCGTTGAGGTGGGATGTCTCCTCCGCAATAAACTGGCTCCATCTTCAGACCAACATCCGCCAAAGCCGAAAACAAATCACCGGCTTCTTGAACCGAATCTTTTCCCTTGCGGCGATGTAAAACCGGAGAGCGCCCCGCCCCATGAAAAAGCGGCCCATAAGCGACACAAATATCTCGATCAATTTGCGACCAAACCATATCCAGGTGGATCGCGGTTGTTCGGTCCGGCAATACAACCGTTAAAACTTCCGTAATGGTCGTGTGCGTAAAGAGCAGCTCACAAAGTTCATCCAAAGCCGCTGCGCTGGTTCGTTCAGACAATCCCACAAAGACCGTGTCATGGGAGAGAACATGAACATCCCCCCCTTCAAGGGTAAAACCTTTACGACGCTCATCGCTTCCATCGTACACAATATCGGAGCCGGCAAACGACGGATGGTAACCGTAAATGGTTCTCATCAGCGCTTCTTCTGGCCAACGGCTTGAAAACCGCATGGCACTCACCACTGCTTGGTTTGCAATCACCATCGAAGCGTCACGGGTAAAAAATAGGTTGGGAAGTGGTGGCAACGCATAGTTCTCGCGCTCCAGCTTTTTAGAAAACGCGCCACTTGGTATGGCTGATCCTTCAATATACGAGCGAGCAAGTTCCGCGGGAGCTACATTCTTAAGCGCTGAGAGAGATTTAAACGCTGTGATCTCAATGGAGCGATCGATCAAGAAATTGCGGGCCTCTTCATTTTCCAATGTTTCTTCAAGCAAGGTACGAACATCTAAAACATTCGCAAACCGTCCCAAAATCGAGGTGAACCGCCGGTGTTCATCGATGGCACCGTCTAAATCAATGATATCATCATAAAGATATTCCTGGCGGGTCATGGGTGTGACTGCCAAAAGCTCAGGTCCCGGTGGATGACAAATAACTTCTCGAAGTCGACCGATTTCGCTGTTAACCGATAAATTTGTTTGCATTTGACGCGTCAAACCCCCGTGAGAGCCGTGAAAAGCTTATGAACGTGGTTTAACCCATGGTTTGAGAAAGATTCAAGGCGCACAATGTTATGAACCCTTTACCAAAGTATTGCTCCCACTCGGGGAGTGTGCTCAGGTACCGCGCAACCACCTCATAATGCTGGAGTTAATATAATGATGCGCTCTTCATGGTTAATCGCCGCCACTTGTCTCTCTGCTTTTGTGATCACGTCAAGTGCCGTGGCCCAAAAAGCACCGCCACCTAAAAAGCCGCCGATGTCGAAAAAAGTACCGCTTAAGAAAGTACCGCCTAAAAAGCCGCTGCCTTCAACCAAGCCAATCGTTACACCGGCACCCGCGGCCAAGCCTATTCCTTTAACGATTCCACCAGAAGTCACCGCTTGTATGTCCCGCGCTGCTGTATTGGAGCAAGAGGAAGAGAAGCTCGATAACTACACATCGCGCTCTGTGGGCATGACAACTGAAATCAATCAGCTTCAACGTCGCATCAAGGAACTTCAAAACCGAAAAGCTCGTCTGGGCAAGGTACTTCGAAAGCAAACACGTAAAGTGCGCAACATGCGCGCCGCTTATAAAAAGCAATGTACCAAGCATGAAAACTGTGACCGTTATGAATCACAGGCATCTTCACTTGAGCGTCAAAGCAAGCCTATTGAAAAGGCACTGAACCAGATTTCTGCAGATATCACCGATGTTCGTAAGACCATCTCAACGCTTCAAGCCAGAATTGCACCTTTGCGTAACGACTACCGTCAAAACAAGTGTGGCAATCTTGTCCCCGGACAAACCACACAAGAAGTTATCAACAAGTGCACAAACATTTTTAGCCAGTGGAACGAACTTCAATCGGCGGTCAATTACAACAACCGTCGTATGAGCACCCTCAAAAGCTCGTACAAGCGCTATGCAAACCAGCTTGAAAGTTTGAATAACCGGGCCAGCTCCGTCAGTGCTTACCTTGCTAAGAACTGCGCCAACAGTCCAAAGAAGGCTCAGATGGACCGTTACCAGGCAGTGCGAGAACGCGCGAAGAAGTTGGGTGCAGAACTGGACGCAACCATTCTTGAAATCGGTAAGCTCAAGAAAGAGCCTTTGGTTCTTCCTCGGTGACCATTTCTCAAGACGGGCGGGCCTCAAATAAACGGGGCCCGCTTCCTCTCTACGAGCCTACTCCCGTCTCAGAGCTTCCCACAGTGAAAGCTCTCGATGAACTTTGGGAACAAATCCAAGATAGACCTTTGTGGGCACCGCCCACCTTTTGGAAATGGCTTAAACTCAATCTTAGGATGCGCACCCGGCGCCTCAATCCTGAAAAGATCAAAGTCATTGCGCCCCAATACAAAGTGAATGAATGCGCCAGTTGCACCGACAACTGCTGCATCGGACCCCACTCCACTGTTCTCTTGAGACTGCGCGACATTGCTACACTCATTGATATCGATCGCACCGATCTCATGACCCACCAAAAACCAAACTTCTCTGAAGAAGCGATCTCATCTCGTCAGGCTCTGAAACTTCAAACCGCAAGCTCGGACTGGAAAAGCTTCCCAATTCTGAAGCAAAACAGCTTTCATGCCTGCGCTGCCCTGGATACAGACGGCCAATGCACACTTTTTCCCCATTGGCCATCGGCATGTGCGCGATTTCCCTATGCTCTAGATGCCGAAAACCTTGAAGTCTTTTACTCGAGACGTTGCGATTCATTCTGGGTTCGCCCCGATGCCAAGGATCAAGTCCACGCTATGCGTAAAGCCGCCGTTGCTGCCTACAACTCACGGATTAAAGACCAGCTTATCCTCGCTTTTGCGGAAAAAGAGCTCGAAGAGCTTGGACTCACCAGATTTCTTCAATCGCCGGGCAAGCCGTGTTAAGTTTTAGCCATCACGAAGCTCGTTTTCTGATTGAATACCAGCGGATGTGAGCCGTCAGAGCCAAAGAAATGAGCTTTGGCTTAACTTTGAAAGGATTAAAGCGACCATTATGTACTGCGCCATTCGCCCCATATTGCTCGCCCTGGTGATTCTCAGTCTCCCCGGTCAGATCTCTGCGGCAAAAACTCATATTGCAGAGCTCAAAGCTGTCAGCGGACAGGTTTGGTTGATCGTGCCTCCAAGTAAGACAGAAATCCCCGCCAAAGTTCCATACTCTCTTCAAGCCGGTACCCGAATTCGAACCGGGGCAGAGAGCAGTGCTGAACTGGTCTTTCCCGACGGATCTCTTCTCACCATTCGCTCCAACTCTGCGATGCAACTCTCACCCCATCAACGACGGGCCAAGGCCAAGAGTTCAGTTCTTCTCTTCTTTGGAAGAGTCTGGAACAAAGTGGTGAAAGCTGTTGGCACCGAAAGTAACTACGAAATCACCACGGCCAACGCTGTATGTGGCGTACGGGGAACCGAATTTGAGACCGCAGTGGGTGAAGATGGTACTGTGCGGGTTCGCGTCCTTGAGGGTGCCGTGTCCGTGGCCGGAGACAGCAACGAGAATCTTCTCAAGGCTGGCACCGAGGCCCAAGCCAATGAAGCGGGTGTGGGTGATAGCCGACAAGTCTCTAAAAAACCTCGTTGGCGAGCCTGGAACCAAGCGAAACTGAGACGCCTAGGACAAAAGGCCAAGCCGATCATCGACGGCTTTAAGCAGTCCGCTCAATACCGAAAGCAACAAATCGAGGTCCTGCGAAAGAAACAAGCACGACTGGTTGATGCTCATAAACACGCAAAAGACCGTCTAGAAATGGGCGATCCTCGAGCAGCCGATGAGATACGCAATATCCGCAAAGAATTGGATGCCATTGCGGATAAACTTGCCGACCAAGGCGATCGCATTGCCGCTCAAGCCGGACTGGTTGACCGCTTTGCTGATATTGCAGCAGACCCCCGGTTCAAGATGATTGACCGTAAGTACCTAGAATTAGAGGCGGAAAATTTGCGTAAAGTTCAGAAAACCCTGGATAACCTGGTTCGCGAGGGCATGGATATCTCAGCGGCAGCCATGGACAATCTCATGAAAGAGATGCGCAACGACCGCGGTCGGCTCAAGGACAAAAAAGGCTCGAGCATGGATGATCTTTTTGGTCCGGGCACGAAGGACCTCGATTTCCGCTGATTCCAGGCCCATTCGTGACCTCTCGGTTACTTCAAGTGGAATTTTCCCCACCTTCTCTTTGCAGAACAAACTGGCTCCGCCCCCAGAGATCCTGGTATAAATTCGGTAGTGTTGTCAGGGGGATCTGAACCCTGTCCCCGGGGGTGTCTATCATGAGGAGTTTGGGACAGTGAGAGCTAAAAAGGACCTGATCAAGATCGGTGCAGTAGCTGGTGTAGTAATTGTTTGTACGGCCATTGGGTCAGCGACAGACAACTCTCTAGTCTTCGGAATCATTGGTGCAATTGCAGCTGGTTTTTTAGCTGCGCGCTTAGGTGGCGGAGACTCAGGTGGACACGTCAGCATCGACCGCTTCTTAGAGCAAATCGCTGATGGTGACTTCAATGCGGCCATGGCCGAAGCTCGTGAGAGTTTAGGGCTTAGCCAAGAAGCAGAAGAAGTCATTGTATCTATGCAGAACCAAAACCGTGAACAGAGTAATAGCAGCAACGAGTTGCGCGACCTCACCGGTAACATGGGACATAGTTTAAATACGTTGAGTGAAAGTTTAACGGATCAAGCTTCGGCAATTGAGCAAGTCACCCAAAGCTCAGATGCATTCCAAATCTTCGTCAACAGCATCCACTCAGAACTCGATGGTCTCGGAGCAAGCGCGGAAGAGAGCGCTTCAAGTATCAACGAGATGGTCACCATCAACAATGAAGTTCGTGAAAACATTCACAACCTCTCCTTGAGTCTGCAAGAAACAACGAGTGCCATCGAAGAGATGACCTTTAGCTCGAAAGAAGTTGCAAACAATATCGAAGAGCTCAGTACAGCTGCAGAGGACACCGCTGCTTCGATGAATCAAATGGACGTGACCATTAACCAGGTCGAGACAAACGCCAACGAGACATCAAAGCTATCAGAAACTGTTACCAGCGATGCAGAAATCGGTGTGAATGCTATTAAGCAAACCATTCAAGGTATCGACCGAATTAAGGAGTCGAGCCGAGTGGCCGCCGACGTTATCGGAAACCTCGGTCAGAAGATTAACGAGATTGGCAACATTCTAAGCGTTATCGATGATGTTGCTGAGCAAACCAACCTTCTCGCTTTGAACGCAGCGATTATTGCGGCACAAGCCGGTGAACATGGTCGTGGTTTCGCAGTTGTTGCTGACGAAATTAAAGCGCTGGCGGAACGTACCGGTGCTTCGACGAAAGAAATTGCTGACCTCATCAAATCGATTCAAAGCGAATCGCGAAACGCGATCAGCGTAATGAGTCGCGGTGTTGAAGACGTTGAAGATGGTGTTCGTCTTGGTCACAACGCAGAAGATGCACTTCGCAATATTGTTGATAGTGCCAAGCGTTCAACCTTGATGATTCAAAACATTGCCCAAGCGACCGTCGAGCAAGCTCGCGGCTCTAAGCAAGTTACCAATGCGATCAGTCGTATTGCCGAAACGGTCCAACAGATTGCTCTCGCAACTCAAGAGCAAGCCAAAGGTGCCGAGCACATCATGCAAAGTGCGGAGCGTATTAAGTCCATCACTCAACATGTTGAGCGAAGTGCGGAAGAGCAAAAGCGTGGCGGACATTCTGTTACTCAAGCCATTGAGACCATTCGTGAGCTGGTAGAGCGTGTGAATGAGTTCCAACAGCAACAAGCCGATGGGTTTGATCGCTCCAATATGGCCGTTAGAAACGTACGTGACGCCAGTGGCAGGCTTCTTGGGGTTAGCCAAGAACTCGGCCGCTACTTGGCAGATGCCACCAACCATGTTACGCGCCTCACGTCTGGCTTCAGGGAAGATTAATTCCTTGGCCACAGTGAGCCGAAAGTATGTTTGGACTTGGATTTGGTGAAATTATTCTCGTTCTCGTGGTGGCCCTTCTGGTCCTAGGCCCCGAGAAACTCCCTAAACTTGCAAAACAACTTGGGCGTGGCATGCGCGAATTTCGGCGAGCTGCGAGCGAATTTCAGGCGACACTAAGCGATGCTGACCCCACCAAGGTTCAACCTCGCCCCAAAACCCCTACAAAGCCTCCTGCGGGCACCATTGACTCATCCATGGCACTTACTGAGCCAAAGGCCGATGAAAGCTCTGAGGAAACCTCTGAGAGTTCTGAGGGTAATCAAACCGAGCCCAAAGAATAATCGCCAAGATGACGCATCCCCAATTTCAAGAAACCCACGACGATGCTGGCCGCATGAGTTTTATCTCCCACCTTGGAGAACTGCGCCGACGTCTGATGTATGTGGTCGCCGTTTTGCTGATGGCCGCTCTGGGTTGCTTCTCATTTGCCCCCGAACTTTTCGATATCTTACGTAAGCCACTGGAAAACATTCCCGACGCAAGCATGATTGTGCTCACGCCTCTTGAAATGTTTATCACCTATCTCAAACTGGCGGTCGTAGCGGGCATTTTTGTCACCACACCCTGGATACTGATTCAACTCTGGTTGTTTATTGCACCAGGCCTCTACAAAAACGAACGCCGCTGGCTGGCTCCTTTTGTCATTTTGGGATCGCTCTTCTTTTGCCTGGGCGGGGCCTTTGCGTTCTATGTGGTGTTGCCCCTTGGCTTTGAATACCTGGTTAAAATGGTTCCTGACTCAGTGGATGCCAACTATTCGGTCGGTGCCTATTTCGCTTTGGTCATTCGCCTCTTGCTTGCCTTTGGCCTGGTATTCGAGCTTCCACTGATTATGTGGATCTTAGCCGCTGCGGGCATCACCTCACCTGACTTCTTTTCGACAAAGAGAAAATACTGGATAGTTGTAGCGGTTGTTTTGGCAGCCTTCTTTACGCCACCCGATCCATTTACTCAGTTGCTGATGGCCGTTCCTTTGGTCCTCTTTTTTGAACTCGGAATCCTCGGCGCAAAGATTCTTTATCGAAAGCGGCAAGAAACCGAGTCGTAAGCAGAGCGTTGACAAGCGAGGTCTTGGCCCATAGTCCTCGATGCATGAGCACGCCGCTGAAATTTCTTCGCACTCCCGAATCACGCTTTAAAGATCTTGCTCAATGGGGCTATCCCTTCTCACCCAATTACACGACCATTCATGGGTTAAGGGTTCATTACCTAGACGAAGGGCCACAAGACGCAGACGAAACAATTTTATGCTTACACGGTGAGCCTTCTTGGTCATTTCTCTACCGGAAAATGATTCCAACATTTAGCCAAGCTGGTTATCGAGTGGTTGCTCCGGATTTCATTGGTTTTGGTCGCTCCGACAAGCTCGCCAATTACAATGATTACTCCCATAAGCTGCATACCAGTACCTTGATTGAACTTGTTGAAAGACTCGATCTCAAAAATATCACCATGGTTGTCCAAGACTGGGGTGCAACCACAGGTCTGAGCTGCGTCGAGGACTTAGACATTCGTATCAAACGACTGGTGATCATGAATGCAGGTCTTCCGCCTCACGGAGAACGCAGCGACTTATCAGTGATGGTTAAGAAAAAGTTTCTCCGTAACGTTTCTGGACTGGTTATGTGGAAAGCCGTCACAAAAGCCGCCGGACAACGTCTCCCGGTGGGTATGGTATTCGCCGCAAGTTGTCCCAAAATAACGAAAGAGGCCATTCGGGGATACGACGCCCCTTTTCCCGATAGCAGTTACAAGGCAGGTGTTGCGTGGTGGCCGCAAATGGTTCCACTGCGTGAATTGGGAGAGGTGGCGGCAGCAACCCGGCGAGCTAAAACATTTTTGCGGTCCTGGAATAAACCCGCCTTCATTCTTTTTTCCGATCAATGCCCTGTGAGCAGTTCACTCTATGAGTACTTTCAAGCTCTGATTCCAGGTGCGTCTCACTATCCACCGGATATCATTCGCGGTGCAGGGCATTTTCTTCAAGAAGATGCTGGATATGAGATTTCACACAAAATCGCCGCGTTCGTCGAAAAAACTTAAGTCATCCTTGGCTGACACACGGCAGTTCAAAAAAGAAGCAACTTCCCTGATTGGGTTCAGATTCAAATTCAAGACTCACACCGTGTAAATTCAAAAGCCCTGAAGCCAATGTCAGGCCCAATCCAAGACCATCGAAATCTCGCGTATGACTGGAGTCTGCTTGTTGGAAACTCTCGAAAATAACTTCATGTGCATCCAATGAAATACCAATACCGCGGTCAATCACCGAAAGCCGCACTTGGTTGTCCTTACTCTGCTCGAGTCGTACAACAACCTCTGTCCCATCGGATGAAAAGCGCAAAGCATTATCAACCAAGTGAGCCAGTACCTCTCGTACCCGGTCAGCATCACAATGAGCGAGAACCAAGGCGGTTTTGACCTCCATACGAATCGCCCGGTCGCGATACTGAGAACGATTTGTGAACATCATAACCACTTCTTCTAGAAGTTCATCCAAGCGCGCCTGAGAGAGGTCCAAAACAATATCCCCTGCTTCCAAGAGGCTCAGGTTCATGATGTTGTCAAAACAATAAAGTAGATAGCCTCCCGCTTGCTGTGAGCGGTTGAGCAAGTGAGATGGCGCAAATGAAGTGACCGATTGAGACTGATAAGCCAACTCCATGGGAACCTGACAATCGGGGCAATGCTCAGCGGGAACATCCAACGTTGAATCCAAGAGGTCCGGATCGTTAAAGGTTGCCCCACAAGACTCGCATAGCCAACAAGGCGTTTCTCCTAAATGCCCCTTTAAGAGTTCAGGAACATTGATAATGGCATTAAGTGGTGTTCGAAATTCATGGGATAAGTTGGCGAGCAATTCACCTTTTAGCTGATTTGCCTTTTCGACCTTATCAAAAGCTTTGCGGATAGCAGACTCTGAACTCTTTTTAAGTTCCTCATTGGCTTTGTCGGCTGCAAGCTTCGCTTTATAAACCTCTTTTCGCAGCTTACCATTATGACGGGCCACGGTACTGGCGTGGAAAGAAGAAATCATAAAGGCCATCAAGCAAACACCATCGCGTGCCCAATGTGAATAATCTCCCTGAGTCATTTCTGCTTCAAAGGCAGGAATCAAATAAAAGATAGGAATGAGGCAAGAAAGCCCCAGGCTCTGACGAAAATCACCCCGGCCTACATAAAAGTTCAAAGTGAGAAATGACCCCAAAAGTAAAATCGGTCGCAAGTCAGAAATAAAAAAGCAAATATAAGTAAAAGATATAGCCCAATTCACCATCGCAATTTGCGTCACCATAATGGTGCGCTTTTTGGATGCCAGTAAGCCTGCCATCCCCAAAGCTTGGACACTTACATGAAAGCCAAGAGTAATAAGGGTGTAAATGACTAAATTGTTTAAGGTGATAGGTTCAATCTGAAAGCCATAAACCACACAGAGCATCGCAACGGTGGCACCATAACCTGCCAAGCAAAAACGATTTTCTGCTTCGAATCGAAAGCGGCTGTTTTTTAAAGTATCAACATTCGACAACCGAGCCTCACTTTGCATTCTACTCAAAGTGTTTCGCGATTTTGTTTTGAGATCCAGGATTTTCAAATCAGAAGAGAAACTTAAACGGAGTAGGTCTATAAGCCGAGTTCTGTATTTGTGTAATCATTCATCTAGGCAACAGATTACTCTGTCACTCAAGCTGCCTACCCGAACCCTGACCACCGGATCAGTAGCATTTCAATTGCTCGAAACACGGGTTCCTATTTGGCATTGCTTCAGGTGGGGTTTACCTTGCCAGTGAGCGTTACCGTCACCGCGGTGCGCTCTTACCGCACCTTTTCACCGTGACCACCTCATACCGATATGGCATTAAGGATGGCCGTCTGTTTTCTGTGGCACTTTCCGTCGAGTCGCCTCGCCTGGCCGTTAGCCAGCACCCTATCCTATGAAGCTCGGACTTTCCTCCCGTGGCTCAAAGAACCACCGGCGACTACCCGACCTACTCCGATTAAGCTTGGTCTTCTTTAACAGAGACGATTGAAAAGAAAAGAGAAAATCAACCTAGAGTTATTTTTGAGCGTCGATCGCCCGATTCGCCTCTAGGTCTGCCTCGGCGTTGAATTCGCGGCGCACATGCTTTGCTTCAAAGCTCTTAAACTTACGGGCCAAGGCCATCAGCTGCGTATAAAGCTCTTTAATCCTTGGATTTTTAACACGGTATATGCCGTTGACCTGTTTGACCAAGAGCTCAGAATCAGCGTGCAGTCGAAGACTTTGAAAACCCTGTTTAAGAGCATCTTCCAATGCCAAGATCACAGCCACATATTCAGCTTCATTATTGGTGGCTCGCCCCAAAAACGCTTTGCCCCGACGAAAAACCTGGCCTCCTGGCTCACTGAAAACCCAGCCCGCTCCGCTTGGCCCCGGATTCCCGCGACAAGCTCCATCGGTGTGAACAAAGATAAGATCTTCCCGTACTTCAATGTGTTCAGATGATGAAGAGAGTTCTTCAATGGGCTCCCTGGCATCTAAGAGATCCGCGAGAATCTCGGCATCGAGAGCGGGGAATTGATCTTGGACAGCTGCCTGAACAGCCTTAGAACTGGCCAAAAAGTCTATCAACTGCTGACGACTTGGCCGCTTGAGACTCATGCAGTCGCTTCTGCTTCTGCTTCTGCTTCTGCTACCTCAGCTTCGCCCTCAGGAATCAGGCCTTCCCAGACCATCAATTTCTGACACTGTGGGCACTGCTCGATGCTATCTGCACGCTGAAGCATATTGTAAAGTTGTGGCCGCAGCTTCACATGACAGCCGTTGCATGAGCCTTCGGCTACCATGGCGATACCCATGCCCCGGCGCTTTGCGCGAACCATATCGTAGGTTCGAATCACGTTGGCTGGAATAGCTGCTACCAGTGTTTCACGGCGCGCTGCATGGCGAGCTGTTTCAGACTCTGCGTCAGCGATGGCTTGCTTCACTTTCTCAGCCTCATCGGCAGCAGCCACACCGAGGTCAGTGTGCTTGTCGCGTAGAGTTTCGATTTCAAGCTCCATCTCTTCC
>CAZZDT010000025.1:0-12449 GCA_964652435.1 uncultured Bdellovibrionales bacterium | reverse complement strand
CGCGATTGCTTTGGCTCGTGAATTGGATAGCCGATTGGCACTGGTTCAAGGAGATGCTGAAGAAGCCGTAGAAGCTGGCCGCGAAGCCATGCTTTCGCTTCGTAAACTCGGTGATGATTTGGGTACACTGCACGTCTCTGAACTTCTTTTGCGCGCGTACATCGCAGCCGGCGATTTGGCCAGTGCCATTCGTCTCGGGCCTCGCGTTGGCGCACATGCGGAAAGAGTTGGTATTCGCGAAGTCCGAATTCGTGCGATTGTTCTTACGGGAGCAGCTCTACTTCGCAAAGACAACGTTGAAGCAGCTCGCCGCTGCTTTAGAGAAATCCCGGTTGGAGTGTTGGCTCCGCTTACGGGTGCACTCATGTGGCGTCTTGGAGAAGCGTTGGCACTCTATGACAAAGATCCTGAGCAAGGTGAAAAATGCAGAGCCAATTGGGTTTCCGAGCTTCGCCGTTTACCGGTCCAAAAGCACGAGCTTAGCCTGAGCACACTTTCACAGCTGGCCCTGGCACCACGTGTTCGCTGTTGCCTCACCACCAGTGAAGGCGAAGAGATGATTGGCAGTGAAAACCTAGCTTGGTTTAATCCTGAAGATTATCGAATTGTTATCGATCTGCACAATCTGGAAATTCGGCGCGGAAACGAAGAAAGTCTAAGCGTTGAAGACGACAACCATGTTCGAATCTTGAACCTCCTGGCTCAGAATGAAGGCCATGTGGTTTCACTGGCAGATCTTGAAGAAGCAGTAGAGATTGAAGAAGGCGAAAAGCCGTTAAGTCCGAAGCAGCGTGAGCGCAAAGTAAAGAATATGCTCAAGTCGCTTGAAAAGCTGGTGAAAGGTCAAGAGCTGGTCAAAATTACTCAAACCGCTACGGGTGTGAAAATGAAGCTGCCTAAAAACAGCGCCAGCATCACCCCACTTATGCTTTGGGACGAAAACCTTAGCACAGCGCATCATAGTATTTTGACTCATCTCTCTGGGGTTTGCTCATCAAGTCTTCAGGGGCTTCAGGATGCTACCGCGCTTACTCGCGCCGCAGCCCGCCGTGAACTCAACGATTTGATTGAGGCCGGCCACGTAGAGGGCTATCGCGAAGGTCGTGGCCAATCTTTTAGAATTGCCTGATTCGAATTTGTGAAAGCCTGTGTCTTACAGGCTTTTACAGTTTCCCAATTAAATCCAACAACTTAAGGGTTTATCTCTGTACCCGTGGTGTTGACTCAATCCACGTGTGCATTTAGAGGGATCCGTGTAAGAGGGCTTGCTTGGGGCATGTTCTCTTGTGCCTTAGGAGTTGTTCATGGACATGCAAGAATTAGCGGCGCTCAATGAGAAAGCCGAGCAAGGCGGCGGCGAAGCCCGCATCGCAAAACAACACAAGCAAGGTAAGCTCACGGCTCGCGAGAGAATTGAAGCGCTTCTTGATCCCGGCAGTTTTGTCGAAATGGATAAGTTTAAAACCCACCGTTGTTCCGATTTTGGGATGCAAGAACAAAAGCATCTTGGTGATGGTGTCGTCACGGGCTACGGAAAAATCGATGGGCGAAAAATCTTTGTTTACGCTCAAGACTTCACAGTGTTTGGCGGCTCATTAAGCGGGGCGCACGCTGAGAAGATTTGCAAAATTATGGATATGGCCATGGAAGTGGGTGCACCGGTGATTGGCTTGGCCGACTCTGGTGGTGCTCGTATCCAAGAAGGTGTTGATTCCCTTGCTGGCTATGCCGATATCTTTTTGAGAAACGTTTTGGCCAGCGGCGTTGTTCCGCAGCTTTCGTGCATTATGGGACCATGTGCAGGTGGCGCTGTTTATTCTCCGGCCATCACCGACTTTATCTTCATGGTGCAAGATACAAGCTACATGTTCATTACGGGGCCAGACGTTATCAAAACCGTCACCCATGAAGATGTGACCAAAGAAGAGCTTGGCGGTGCATCCAGCCACAATGCAAAGAGCGGCGTTGCCCAGTTCTCTGCACCTAACGATACGGCAAGCTTGGAGCAGGTTCGCCAGCTTCTAAGCTACATTCCATCGAACAACGCAGAGGACCCGCCAGAGGTCGCATGCACAGATGATGCAGGCCGCAAGACACCGGAGCTTGCCGAGGTTGTTCCGGAAAACCCAAACAAGCCATACGACATCAAAGACATCATCACCCCAGTTGTTGATGACGGTGAGTTTTTCGAAGTGGCCGAAGCCTACGCTCAAAACATGGTGGTTGGCTTTGCCCGCATCAATGGCAAGAGTGTTGGCATTGTGGCCAATCAGCCGATGGTGCTTGCTGGTTGCTTGGATATCAGTGCATCGATTAAAGCTGCGCGCTTTGTCCGCTTTTGCGACTGCTTCAATATTCCAATTCTTACCTTTGTTGATGTTCCCGGCTTTTTGCCTGGGCTTGACCAAGAGCACGGCGGCATTATCAAGCACGGTGCCAAGCTGCTTTACGCTTTTGCGGAAGCGACCGTTCCAAAGGTTACTGTGATTACCCGTAAGGCTTATGGCGGCGCATACGATGTTATGGCGTCCAAGCATATTCGCGCCGATATCAACCTGGCGTTTCCAAGCGCGGAAATTGCGGTCATGGGCCCAGATGGCGCCGTTAATATTATTTTCAAACGCCAAATTGCTGAAAGCGATAACCCCGCAGAAAAGCAAAAAGAGCTGGTGGACGAATACCGCCGAACCTTTGCCAACCCTATGAAGGCGGCAGAGCTTGGCTATATTGATGAAGTGATTTTGCCAGAGAATCTTCGCTCTCGGCTTGTGCAGTCTTTTGACCTTCTTAAAGACAAGCGTCAGTCCAACCCACCGAAGAAGCATGGGAACATTCCGCTCTAATGACTGAAACGAAGAAAAAATTTAAGAAAGTGCTCATCGCCAACCGCGGTGAGATTGCGGTTCGCGTTGCTCGAACGTGCAAGGAAATGGGTATTTCCCCGGTGGCGGTTTATTCCGACGCTGACCGCTCGGCGCCTCATGTGTTGGTGGCCGACGAAGCGTACTACGTGGGGCCGGCACCCTCCTCTGAAAGCTATTTGGTTACCGATAAAATTTTGCAGGTGGCCAAGGATGCGGGCGTAGATGCCATTCACCCGGGCTATGGCTTTTTGAGCGAGAACGGCGAATTTGCCAACGCTTGTATCGAAGCAGGCATTACATTTATCGGCCCATCGGCCGAAGCCATGAAAGTCATGGGTTCAAAAACAGCCGCCCGTGAAAAAATGGTTGCCGCTGGTGTTCCTTGTGTGCCCGGAAGCGATGGTGCCATTGCCACGGAAGAAGAAGCGCTAAAAATTGCTGCGGGTATGGGTTATCCCATCATGCTGAAAGCGGCGGCCGGTGGCGGCGGTAAAGGCATGCGCCTGGTTCCTGACGCAGATTCTTTGCCGGGCGCTTTTCGGGCCGCATCCAGTGAAGCCCGAAACTCTTTTGGGGACGACACGGTTTATATTGAAAAGGCGGTCATTGAGCCGCGCCACATTGAAATTCAGGTTTTAAGTGGACCGGACGGTAAAGCCATTTGGCTGGGCGAGCGCGAATGCTCCATGCAGCGCCGTCACCAAAAAATCATTGAAGAAACGCCTTCGATGCTGGTCACCGAAGAAGTTCGCCAAAAGATGGGTGAAGTGGCCTGCCGCGCCGCTGATGCGGTGGACTACGTGGGTGCGGGAACCGTTGAGTTCTTGATGGACAAAGACCGCAACTTCTACTTTTTGGAAATGAACACCCGCTTGCAGGTTGAGCATCCGGTTACTGAACTTTGCTGCGGCATCGATTTGGTTCGCGCTCAGATTATGGTGGCACAAGGTGAGCCTCTGCCTTGGAAACAAGAAGACATTGAGCGCCGCGGCCATTCTATGGAGGCGCGGATTTATGCCGAAGATCCCAATCAGAATTTCATGCCTTGTCCGGGGATGATTGATGAATTGGTGTTTCCAAACTGGCCAGGGCTTCGCGTCGACTGCGGTGTGCGCTCGGGCTACGAAGTGTCTCGGTACTATGACCCGATGATTGCCAAGGTGGTTGTGTGGGGTGAAGACCGTGAACAAGCCCGGCTTCGTCTGCGACAAGCGCTTACGGAAACGGCAGTGAAAGGGATTACGACCAATACCGCATTCTTGCGCGACTTATTGGATTTTGAACCCTTCGTTTCCGGCGATTACCACACCGGAAGCTGTGCGGTGGCTCTGGAAAAAGAGGCCCCAGAAGTATCTTCCGAGATCCAAGATATGGCAGTTGCGGCAGCGGCCATTCAAACGCTGCTTCGCGACCAGAAAAAGAGCCGGGAAAATTCCGGTGGTTCTGGAAAAGGTTCAGGGTCGCGTTGGCGCTCCATGGACTGGCGCCGGGGAGGTGTGTGATGCGCTACGTAGCATTTTTAGGTGAAGAGCAGCGTGAAGTATCCGTTCGTGAGTTGTCAGCTGGCCGCTTCGAAGTGTCCATTGACGACCGCACCTTTGAAATCGATGCCCAGCAGCTTGGGCCGAGCACCTTAAATATGTTGGTGGGCGGGCAAGCTTACCAAATTCAATCGGAAGCTTTGGAAGAAGGCGGCGAGAACTTTCTCGTGCGCGGCGAGCAGGTTCAGGTGGAAATGCTCGATATGCGCAAGGTGAGTCTGCGCAAAGCTTTGGAAGCATCTGGCGGCGCCGATGGCCCCGTGACGGTTAAATCACCGATGCCCGGAAAGGTTGTGGCGTACCTCGCTCAGCCTGGGGATGAGGTGAAAAAAGGCCAAGGCGTGGTGGTGGTTGAAGCCATGAAAATGGAAAACGAGCTTAAGGCCCCGAAAGATGGGACCATTCAAGAGATTTTCGGTGCAGTGGGTGATGCGGTTGATGGCGGCGCACCTTTGTGCGTGATCGAATAATTTCGCTTTTTTCTCAAAAAAATTGCCGGTTTAAAAATTTACTCGCCCCTCGTTCGTCCATAGGATGGGAACCACTCGATTGCCTCGAGAACAAGGAGCGGGAAGTTTATGTTAAGAGCCATATCTGCGGCCTTATTTATTCTATTTACAACGAGTTCTGCTTACGCACTGGAAGATATTCCGGGCAAGGCGGAGTTTTCTGGTTTGCTGGGTAAAGAGCAAAGTGAAATGGCCGCCGGGATGATGGTGAAAAACATCGATGGTGCTGTTTATCTTCAGATTAATCCGCGCTTTGATTTTCGGACCGGGCCTGTTGGCTTCGGCATCCAGGTTCCACTGAATCTGCGGCTTCATCCTTGGGACGAGGCGGGCGAAGCTAAATACGGGAAGCAATTGGTTCGCGGCGAAGACTGGGATGAAATTGGCGATTATTTTAAAATGATTCGCTACGTTCAGTATGGCGAGAAACGAGACTTTATTTATGCTCGCTTGGGTGAGCTAAGTGGCAAGTTAGGTCACGGAACGATTGTTCGCGGTTACAGCAACACCATCGACATCAACAGCCACCGGGTTGGCTTTGCATTTGATTTAAACACCGACCTCGGTGGTTTTGAGTCTATGTTCAGTGACTTGGTCAGTATTTTTGGTGGGGGAATTGATTCTCAGCTTATTGCCACTCGGGCTTATGTGAAGCCGGTAGGATTTTTTGCTCCAGATTCTGCGCTGAATATTTTTTCGATGGGTCTAAGTGTTGCCACAGATCTTAATGCGCCTTTCTCGGTTGATGCGGATAACAACGGCGAAGTTGATGTTGATGCGGAAGGTGAGATTGCGGTTGACGAAACAAAGGGCGTGACCATCATCGGTGTCGATGTTGAGGCTGAGGTTTTGAACAACGACATCATTGAAATGGTTCCTTATATCGATTTGAACTTTATCAGTGGCGCGGGTTACGGCCTTCATGTTGGTTTGGATACAAAGTTCAAGCTTCCGATTGGAATTGATTTTCAGATTCCCGTTCTTCTGGAATACCGTCACTTCGCTTCCAACTACATCCCAATGTATTTCGATACATTTTACGAAATTGAGCGATTTTCGCTGGCCGGACAATCTGCAATGCCAAAAGGTCGGTATCTGCTGGGCGATGACTCACCGCTTAACGATGGCGAGGGAATCAATGGGGTTTATGGAGAGCTTGGCTTTGATTTCCTAGGATTGGTTACGGTTGCCGGTAAATACGAGCACTACTCTAAAACCGATGCAGAAGTACAAGAGGAAGAAGCAGCTCAGGCGGCCGCCGAGCTTGATGGAACAGAGTTTACGCCAATCGGCAAAGGGACGTTCACGCTTTTGCTTCTGGTTCCAGCTCTCGATGTTCTGCAGTTTGAGGCTTATTATCGCCGCACCAATATTACGGGCGCCGATGATATCTTCAAGTTTGATGATCGCTCTATGGCCGTGGCTCAGGCGAAATATCAGCTCTATCCATTTGTTTATTTGGTGGCTCAAGCGTCACGCCGTTGGGTGTTCGAAGAAGCCAGCGTAGATGAGGACAATGTTAGAACTGCAGCTGGCTACAAAGCTACTGATGATTGGGGTTTAGGCGTCGAATTCGCTTACCAATTCTAAGATCTGGCCCTTGCGTAGAGCGAACGTCGGACCCATATGGTAATATAAGGTAGTTATCTAAGGGAATTAGTGAGCCATGTCTGATGGAAACGACAACTGGGACGGCGAACCCTTTGAAGGTGAAGGGCAAGTTGCCACTGAAACCGAAATCAAGGTTAAGCGCCCCAAACGCTATAAAGTGCTGCTCCACAACGACGATTACACCACCATGGAGTTCGTTGTTTTGGTGCTCCAGCAAGTTTTTCACCTAGAAGAACCCAGCGCCGTGCAGGTGATGCTGCATGTGCACCGCAAAGGTGCCGGTGTTGCCGGTGTTTTCTCCTACGAAGTCGCAGAAACCAAAGTCCACAAAGTTACCGAACTCGCCCGGGCCCACGATTACCCGTTGCGCTGTTCCATGGAGCCAGCTGAATGATTTCACGTGAACTCGAAGTGGTATTTAAGTTAGCCCTTAGAGAAGCCGAAGTGCGCCGCCACGACATGGTGTGCGTGGAGCATGTGCTTTACGCCATGAGCCATGACAATTGGGCCATGGAAATTCTGCGGCACTGCGGCGCGGACATCGATGATTTGCGGATTCGTTTGGAAACCTATCTGAGTGAGCAGACCAAAGTCCCTGAAGATCGCGACTACCAAATCGAGCAAACACTGGGCCTGACCCGTGTGCTGCAGCGAGCGGCCATTCATGTTCAGTCATCTGGCAAAAAGGAAATGGATGCCGGTGACTTTTTGGCTGCAGCCATGCGCGAGCCCGAAAGCTTTGCGGTTTATGTGCTGAGCCAACAAGGCGTCACCCGCTTGGATATTCTGGAGTTCATTTCTCACGGCATCTCGAAAATCGATGAACCCGCCCTTGCCCATGAGGGAGCCGACGAGACCGAAGAGGATGAAGAAGGCGGCGATGGGAAAAAGCGCGCTGACCCACTGGCAAGCTTTACCGCTAACCTTAACGAGCGTGCCCGCGACGGTAAAATTGATCCCGTCGTCGGCCGCAGCGATGAAATTGCTCGTACGGTTCAGGTGCTGTGTCGCCGTCGCAAGAACAACCCGATCTTGGTGGGCGAACCAGGTGTAGGTAAGACTGCCATCGCCGAAGGTTTGGCTCTGGCCATTGTTGAAAAGAGTGTCCCCGAGGTTTTAGAGAACGAAGAAATCTTTGCGCTGGATATGGGTGCTTTGATTGCTGGAACAAAATTCCGTGGTGAATTCGAGCAGCGCCTGAAAGCGGTGGTGAAAGCTATTCAGGCCCGCGGCAATGCTATTTTGTTCATCGATGAAATCCACACCATTGTGGGCGCCGGTGCGGTGAGTGGTGGCACCTTAGATGCCAGCAATATCTTGAAGCCTGCTTTGGCCTCCGGTGAGTTTCGGGTTTTGGGTTCAACCACCTACAAAGAATTTCAAGGCGTGTTCGAGAGAGACCGCGCCCTCGCCCGCCGCTTTCAAAAGATTGATGTGGTGGAGCCAACGGTTGAAGAGACGGTTAAGATTCTGCGTGGGCTCAAGTCTAAGTACGAAGAACATCACGAAATTACCTATACAAATCAGGCACTTCGGACAGCCGCGGAGTTGGCTCACAAATATGTGAACGAGCGGTTTCTGCCCGACAAGGCCATTGATGTGATCGATGAAGCCGGCGCCTCGGTGCGGCTGCTTCCAAAAGCAAAACGCCAGAAAACCATTCGCCCGAAAGACATTGAGTCGGTGGTGGCGAAAATTGCTCGGGTTCCCCCGCGCAGTGTTTCGGGCTCCGACAAAGATAAGCTTGCTCAGCTCGACCGAGATTTAAAGCTTTTGATTTACGGACAAGACAAAGCGGTGGAGTCGGTGGTCAGTGCCATCAAACTTTCACGTGCAGGTCTTGGCAGTCCACGCCGTCCGATTGGTTCGTTCTTGTTCAGCGGCCCAACCGGCGTTGGTAAAACAGAACTGGCCCGTCAGCTGGCTGCTTGTATGGGCGTTGAGATGCTTCGCTTTGACATGAGTGAATACATGGAGAAGCACACGGTGAGCCGCTTAATTGGGGCGCCTCCGGGCTACGTGGGCTTTGATCAAGGCGGCCTTTTGACCGATGCGATTATCAAGAACCCTCATGCCGTTTTGCTTCTTGATGAAATCGAGAAAGCGCACCCGGACCTTTTCAACGTGCTTTTGCAGGTGATGGACAACGCCACACTCACGGACAACAACGGCCGCAAGGCTGACTTTCGAAATGTTGTGTTGATCATGACGACCAATGCGGGCGCCTTTGAAATGGAAACGGGTTCCATTGGCTTTGGCAAAACCAGCAGCTCGGCAGATGGCAAAGGTGCCATCGAACGCACGTTTACTCCTGAGTTTAGAAACCGTTTGGATGCTTGGGTTCCGTTTACTCACCTCGAAAAATCCACCATCGGCATGATTGTGGACAAGATGGTGGCCGAATTGGAGGACCAACTCTCAGAAAAACGTGTGGTGCTCGATCTTAGTGATGAGGCCCGAGACTGGCTTGGCGAGCGTGGATATGACCGGAAATTTGGTGCACGTCCTATGAATCGCCTGATCGATCGTGAGATTCGGCGTAAATTGGCCGATGAAATCCTCTTTGGAGCCCTCCAAAATGGTGGAACCGTGGAAATTAAGGCCAACGGGGACGAGTTGGACCTGGTTTTTCATCCAAGAGAGAATTCCAAGGCTTCCGCGAAGAAAGAACCTGCACCGGTTGATCACTAAGGATGTCAGGCCTTCTTGACTTTCCACACCTCAAAAGTATAAGACGTCCCTCGCTGGAGCCCAGGTAGCTCAGTCGGTAGAGCAGGGGACTGAAAATCCCCGTGTCGGCAGTTCAAATCTGTCCCTGGGCACCACATCTTCCCTTTTTAAATTCTCCAAACACTCGTTTTAGATTTTTCGTTTGAGGCACTGCTGCGTCTCGGCGTGTAAGACGATTGTTTGATCTTGAATCATTAAAAATCTTCATTGCCCCTGGTTTTCAAAACTTAGACCAGCTGATAGATGCAGGCACCCTCCCGCAGAACTTAAATGATTGAGTTGGGCACATTAACGCGATGCGTTGTAAGTGTGGGAAAACTAACTGAAAATTCAGGGCTTCTTGCCCCTGATTACGCACCATGTTACGAATTTAGTCATGTCTGGAACAAAAATTGTAAAACGCTACGCCAACCGAAAACTCTATGACACGGAGCGTAGTTGCTATGTAACGCTCGATGATATTTCAACCATGATCAAAAGTGGTGAAGAGGTTCAAGTCATCGATAATAAAACTGGCGACGACCTGACCAGCGTCACACTTGCTCAAATCATTTTTGAGACAGAGAAAAAAGCACACTTTATGCCGCTTAACCTTTTGCGTGGTTTGATCCAGCAAAGTGGTGAAAACATCGGTGGGTTTGCTCGTGAGCAAGTTGAGACAGTGCAATCTCGGGCTCAAGATATTCGCGACACTGCAAGTGATACCGTTACGAGAATCACATCTCAATTTGGTGAAACTGTAGGTCGTGTGATCAAGCCAGGTGCTGAAGGCGAAGAGGTTGCAGAAGGTGCAGAGTCCACCCAGTCTCCTGCCTCGGTTAAAGAAATGCTTTCTTCAAGCCAGAAGAACTTAGAAGAGATTCAGCGCGGTATCGAAGAACGCGTCCAGGAAGGCCTTAGCGGTGTTTCTGAAGGGTTTACCCGTGAGGTTGAAGATATTCTAAACCGTCTTGGCAGCCTTAAAGATCGCTTCCGCAAATAAGCAATCTCTCGTTATCCCATTATGCGTATACTTCTGAGACTCCTGCTCATCTCGGGCTTGTGTTGTGCAGGTGCCTTAAAATGGGCATCTGATTTTACCGAAGCGCCGGCTCTCTCCACAGCGAAGTTTCTTCCTTATCATGTCAAATCGGGACAAACCCTAAAGCCAGTCTTAGAAGATTTAGCGGCAAAGGGTTTTATTGAAAAGCCTGAAATTGTTTATGCCTGGGCGCGTTATAAAAATTTAGGTGAGTTGCGTACGGGCACTTACCAATTTTCTCCAAATGATTCACCGGCAGATATGGTTCGCATGATGCACGAGGGCCGCGTGGTCACCGAGCGTTTTACGATTCCTGAGGGTTTAAACCGCTGGCAAATCCGTGACCTTTTGGCGGAAAAAAATTGGATTTCTAAATCTGACTTTGATGCGCTTTGTGATGACGCAGATTTTTTGAAGTCGCTGGGTGTGCCCCAAATCAACTGTGAAGGCGTACTTTTTCCAGAAACGTACACATTTGCTCGCGGTGTTTCTCCGAAAACAATTTTCCAGCGCATTATTAAAACTTACCAGGCGGCTTACAAAACGGTGACGTCCAAGGGTACAGGGCCACTGAATTTTAGCGAAACCGAGTTTGTAACCCTGGCCTCCATCGTCGAAAAAGAAACGGGTGCGGCTCATGAGCGGCCTCGTATTGCTTGTGTTTTCTATAACCGTCTGAAGGCAAAGCCGGCTTGGCGCCTGCAAACTGACCCGACGGTTATTTATGCCGCAACGCTCTCGGACCC
This sequence comes from uncultured Bdellovibrionales bacterium, assembly GCA_964652435.1. GTDB lineage: Bacteria > Myxococcota > XYA12-FULL-58-9 > XYA12-FULL-58-9 > JABJBS01 > JABJBS01. The sequence continues at coordinate 1,427 of CAZZDT010000025.1, read as the reverse complement.
GAATTTTGATGGCAATATCAAGCGCTACCATCTGCACGAGATGGATCACCCCTACAATACATACAAGCGAAGCGGTTTACCGCCGGGCCCAATCGCAAGCCCCGGACTTGCCGCTTTTCAGGCGGTTGCGAACCCTGCTGAATGTGGGGATTTCTTCTTTGTTTCAAAAAACAATGGCGAGCATTTGTTTTGCCCTACCCTGTCTTGCCACAACGCTGCCGTTCAAAAGTGGCAGGTTGAATATTTCCGTAAGAAGAAAAAGAAGTAAGAGCCTAAGCCGCTCTTCCTATTGAACGACAGATTCCAAAGCCCATCGAAGCTCTTGCTCTAGGTTTCGGTGCTCTCCATTTTCAATGAAGTAACGAACCACACCTTTTGCGTCGACCACGGCAAGGGTTGGAAGCCCAGGTTTCTTGCCATGCTCTTGCATAAATTTTTGAAAAACGAGGCTCATGGCTGGGTCCGTGTAGATGGGGAAGTTCACCTTGAAGCGCTCTTTAAAGGCTCTGTAGGGCTCTTGCTCTCGCTCGATGGCGGTACGCACGCCGAGAAGCTGAACCTTGTCTTTTAAGGCAGCGTCGGCCTGAAGTTTGGTTTGAAAATCAACCAGATGAGGCATTTCATCCTGACAGTGTGGGCACCATGTAGCAAAGAAAACCACGAGGCTGGCTTTACCAGAAGCAAGGTCAAGTTTCACATCTCGGTTGTCGAGGGTGACGTTGAGTGGGCTTACGGTTGAACCTGAAAGCTTACTTTTGAGAAGTTGCTCTTTGCGCTTTACATCCAAGGCCGCACTTAGCTTTGCGGTGTCTGGCCCGCAGGCCTGAAGTGCCGACTGAAGTTCTTTGTGTGTGGGGTGCATCATGTAAAGCCCTTGCGCACCCATGCAGGCTTTTTCGTTTTGCCCAATTTCTTTCAGGGATTTCACCAAACGAATGTGCATTTCTGGGTCGAGGTAGGGGTCGATGGCACTGGCCGCTACACTTAAGTGCTGCGCGGCATTGGCGTAATCTTTATCATGATAGGCAACTGTTCCACGCAGCAGTCCCATTTCAGCGGTGAACTGCTCAATACCCGTGGCCGTCTCAAGCTTGGTTAAGCATTTCTTTTGAAACTCTGGTCGCAGATTTTCGGAAGAAAAGCCCTGGCACGCATAAAGCGTTTCGATGGTGGAAAGTTCGTCGCTGAGTTGAGGGTCTAAAATGCGGGCTTCTACCTCGGGCAGAGCCTTACCGCCGTCGGCGAGGTGTCCGACATATGCGCGGACCATGGTGCGTATGGCTTGCTGTGCAAAGGGCTCGCTTTCCGCTGTGGGTATAAATGCCGCCAGCGCAAGAGATTGTCCTTCAGGAGATTTTTGAGCAGTCAGAACCGCTTCGAGTCTTTTGCTGTCTCGGCTGATGGGGGCGCCAGCTAAGATGCGCTGA
>CAZZDT010000024.1:0-12490 GCA_964652435.1 uncultured Bdellovibrionales bacterium | reverse complement strand
GTCAAGTTTACCTCGCGAACTCTAAGCAGACTCTTCAGGTTAGGTCGGAAAAACCTCAATCACTTTTAAGTCTCGCCGAACAGAATGGTCTGCAACCGAAGAGTGGTTGTGGAATGGGACTGTGCGGACAGTGCGTCTGTACCAAGAAAAGTGGTGTCGTCTACAACACCAAAACCGGTCGTCAATCCGACGACCGCAGTGAAGACATCAAATTATGCATCTCGGTTCCACTGGGAGATGTCACCCTCGATTTATAACTCAAAGGAGTTAGCCCAATGAAAAAGCCCAATGAAGAAACCCTAGCCGCCTTTGGCGCCGAACTGGACCTCATTCGCAAGAACGCTCTTAACGATTTAGGTGAGCGGGATGCCAACCATATTCGAAAAATCATCAAGATTCAGCGGTCCTGTGAAATCCTAGGACGTATCTCTTTGATGTTTGGTTTAAACCCCATTTTTTGGCTCACAGGCGTTGGATTGTTAAGTCTCTCCAAAATTTTAGACAACATGGAGATCGGCCATAATGTCTTACACGGTCAATACGACTGGATGAACGACCCAAAAATCAACTCGAAAACCTACGAGTGGGATATTGTTTGCGACAGTGAATCCTGGACGCGAACACACAATTACGAACACCACACTTATACCAATATTCTTGGCAAGGATCGGGACTATGGCTACGGGCTGCTACGACTAACCCATAAAGAAAAATGGAATCCGGCTCATCTCTTTCAGTTTGTTCATTACATCTTCTTGTCCCTGGTATTTGAATTTGGAGTTGCTTTGCATGAACTACGACTCGATGAAGTCATGGCCGGCCGTGAAAAGCTGCGAGATAAAGTTCCTTTTCTCAAAGCATTTGGACGAAAGACGCTTAGACAAGTTTTCAAAGACTATATTTTCTTTCCGCTGATTGCCGGACCCGCATTCTTACCAGTGATGGTTGGAAACTTGGTTGCCAACTTAATACGTAACTTATGGACATCAACCATCATCTTCTGCGGGCATTTTCCGGATGAAGTGGAAGTATTCAGCGAAGAAGAGTGTGAATCAGAGAGCTCTGGGCATTGGTATTATCGCCAATTATTAGGCTCTGCCAACTTTAATGGCTCAAACCTTCTCCACATTATGAGCGGCCATTTAAGTCTACAAATTGAGCACCATCTTTTTCCAACGATCCCAGCCCATCGCTATAAAGAGATTGCACCTCAGGTGGAAACCATCGCTCGCAAGTACGGTTTGCCCTACAACCAAAAACCTTTTTGGACGCAATACAAGACCGTGGTGCGACGTATACTTAAGCACTCGTTACCGGAATTTATCAGTTTAAAAGCAAGACCAGAAGCGGGGTAAACTGAAGAGGCGGCTAAACCTTGATTTCGACCAATTCACGAGCCGCAAAAATATCAATCTCACAGCGATGATGTTTAGCGCGAGCCCGACATAAATCGAGCTTGCGGTTTACATCATCATCAGATTCCATGGGATCGTGGTGAAAAAGCGCCAAACGCTTCACCCCGGCCAAGATAGCCATATCCACAACGGTGGTAGCTCGGGGATGGCCCCAGCCAACTTTTGTGATGTATTCCTCATCGAGATATTGTGCATCCGCAATCAAAAGATCAGCGCTTACCATAAAATCCAAATACCGCTGCGGTATCGGACGGAATTTGGCAAGGTTCGAAGCCACATCAAACGGAACCGAGCTCGAATGAAAGTGTGAATCAATTTCGCTATCGGTGGCGTAAATGACTTTCTTGCCCCCAGACTCCAGACAGTAGGCGTAACTTCCACCGGGATGAACCTGCTTGAGATAACTAACGGTGACACCATCAATGGTTTGATGGCCCTCTTCAAGCTGCTGAGCGTTGACGTTCCCACCGAGGTCTTTAAAGTCTACGGGAAAATAACCAGAACTCATTTGCCCCGAGAGTAAATCCGCTATCCTGTGGTCACTGCCCACATCGTAAACATTTAAAGTGGTACCTGGGACATAAGCCGGCGTGAAAAATGGAAAACCTTGAATATGATCCCAATGAGGATGGCTGAAGAGAAAATTAATATTCAGGTTCTGCAACCCTCGACCCATCAAATCCGCACCCAATCGACGGATCCCCGTTCCTGCATCTAAGATAAACAAGCCATCGTCTGTGCGAACTTCAACACAAGATGTGTTGCCGCCGTATATTCGACTCGAATGCTCCGGAGTTGGAATAGACCCACGAACGCCCCAAAACTTAACGAACATCAATAGCCGCTCCATTCACGAAACTGATAAACCAGATCACCGAGCTGAATGATATCTCCATGATAAAGCTGCGCCGCATGAACCCGTGTGCCATTGAGATAGACCCCATTGGTACTGTCTAAATCCGTAATCGAGAAAGTTCCGTGCTCTCTTTTTAAGAGAGCGTGCCGTCGCGACAATTCTGAGGATTCTAGAGTTAGGTCCACCTTGGAAGAGCGCCCCAAAACATAAACATCACTCTTGAGCGTGATGTCATCGCGCTTGCGTTCATCCTTTTGAGGAAGGTGAACCAGCGTATTGACCGAGACCTGCTTATCCGGGCCTGCCACTGAAAGCTTTGCATGCAACGTGCTCTCTTCAAAAGCTCCGGTTCGATACTCACTCATCTCCAGTAATTCTCCGTAATATCCTGGTGTTATAAAATTGTAGGGGCACCTGAGGTGAATTGAAAGAATTACGAACATTCATCCCAAGAATATCCTGAAAAACAGATCCCGTCATAACGAGTTAGTCCTCCTAACCACATTAAATTAAAGGGTTTTACTTAGAAAAGATTACTTGCTCCGGGGCGATGACCCGTCGATAATTCTTCAAGATGCAAATGAACCGACACCGATACAGAATCTCTTTGTTTTTCATACTTGGAATTCTTGTTTCCGGTGAATGCTTTGCCCAAGAACAAAGCCAATTCGCTCTGCTTCAATGGCAAAGTGATACCGAGAGTATCGAAGTCATTGGTCGGTACGGAATCGGCATGTTCATCGATGAGTCTATGGAAAAAACATTCCAGGATATTCGTACCAATCAAGATTTATTTCAACTCACAAACAATCCAATCCCTTCGGCCAGCTACGGCTCCAAAAACCTGTGGGCCAATTTCGATTTCAAAAACAACTCTCCCAACGAAGATGCATTCTTCTTGAATGCTCAATATGGTTTTTACGACGAAATCGAATTCTTTATTGTCCGCAGCGATGGCCAAGTTGAAACAACGTTAATGGGCGATATCTTCCCATTCTCCCATAGACCGGTGGACACATGGAGCTTCGTCCTGCCGTTCAAAGTCGCGCACCAAGAAACAGTGTCTATTTATATTCGTGCCACTTCAGAAGAGCTAACGTTGCTTCGAATGAGTATGAACAATTCGCAGTCACTCAACGACAACATCGTCCGCGACTCAATCATCACCTCCGGTATCACCTGCGCTATCGCAATCATGCTTCTTTACAATCTCGGAATCTTCATAAGCATCCGAGACAAGAGATACCTGTATTTTATTCTCTACGGTGCCGCGAATTACCTAACACTCTTCACCTATGCCGGTTTCTCCTACCATTGGATGTGGCCCAACAGTCCCGCATGGCATGCATCCTCTATTCAGATATTTGTGGCCGCCCAAGGCGCGACACTCTTGCTATTTACCCGCGCCTATATAGACCTTCCCAAGCACGCCAGAAGTTTTAAAGTTAGCCGGTTCCTAGAAAGTCTTTGCTGGGCATCCATTCTCACGCTCCCTTTTGTTTCCCAGGGTATCTCTCTACAGATTGCTTCCGTAGTATCTAGCCTCGCACACGCTGTTTCATTTTTTATCGCCCTTCATTCCTGCGTCCTTAAAGTCCGTCACGCGTATTTTTTCATCGCCGCGTTTGGCTCCATGCTTATGGGCATGTTCGCTAATGCGATTTTGGTGCTTTCTCCTCAGCTCACAGAATCGGTCATGATCTACTTTGCCGAATACGGACCAGCATTTGTCTCAATTGGCATGGCACTTCAACTGGCGATTCTCTCCTTAGGTTTGGGAGACCGCTTCAACCAAGTCCAAAAACTCAATGAAGCCATGACCCTGGCCAACTTAGAGCGCTCAAGCCGGGCCCGTGAAGAGCTGCAAAACGAAGTTCAGCGCCAAACCTTAAAACTGCGCGACCAAAATACGAAACTTCAGGACCTGGACCGCCAGAAAACTCAATTCTTCCAAAATATCAGTCACGAATTGCGAACGCCACTGACACTCATTTTGAACCCTCTTGAAGTTGTCTCTGAAAAATATACCGATGAACCATCCTTGAGAATGGCTACCCGCAACGCCCAGCGACTGCTCCGCTTGGTCAACCAACTTCTGGACTTTCAAAAACTTGGAGCTGGGCAAAAGAAAATCGATTTAAACCCAGTCAACATTCTTCGTTTCACTCATATTTGTGCTGACTATTTTGTATCGGCTTGCGACAGCAAAAATATCAACTTCACAGTCACGGTCGATGCAGAACCAATGACTCAAGAACAATCCGAAACCAGTCGAGTGTTTATCGAAGCTGAAGTGGATGCTCTTGAAAAAATCATTTTCAACCTCTTATCCAACGCAATTAAATTTACTCCTGAAAAGGGCACCATTGAACTGGGTGTGACCATTAAAGAAAAAGCAGCTCGGCTCTTTGTCAAAGACACAGGGCCAGGGATTTCTAAAGAAGACCAAACACGGCTTTTTCAAACCTTTGCCCAACTCGACAGCACCACCACCCGCGATTACGAAGGTACCGGCATTGGACTGGCTTATGTAAAAGGTCTTACCACTGCTATGAACGGTAAAGTTGGTCTCGATAGCACTCTCGGTGAGGGCAGCTGCTTTTGGGTAGAATTCAATCAGTGCGACGACCCTGGCCTTATCGATACAGCAACCTTCAAGGTCAAAGACTGGCTCCTGGCCGGAATGCCCGCCAAACAAGAGGAATCACTTGCTAAACCCGATCACAATGCAGTTGGCAAAGGCGAGAAGATCCTAATTGTCGACGACTTGGAAGATATGCGGCGCCTCATCTCCGGAACCCTGCGTAAGGACAACTACGAGCTTATCACCGCCAACAATGGCCTGGCCGGCTGGGAAAAAGCGCGAGATATGAAACCAGACTTAATCATATCCGACTGGATGATGCCTGAAATTAGCGGCCCAGAGCTGATCGCAAAAATAAAAGCAGACCCAAATTTATCGTCAACTCCGGTCATTCTACTCACCGCAAAATCCGATACGGAGAGTAAGCTACAAGGGACCCAAATTGGAGCCGATGCATTCCTGGGTAAACCCTTTAACACCCAAGAACTGCTCAGCGTGGTGCACAACCTCTTGACGCTCAAAGAAAAAGAAAAGGAAGTAGCCAAGCTCAACCGGCACATTACCGAAAATGTGCTCAAGCGTTATCTTCCACCCAATCTCATTGAGGATATTCTCGATGGCAAAATCAAAATGGAAGATTCCGCCCAGACCATGATGGTAACATTACTCTTCTCTGACTTGAGTGGATTCACCGCCATGAGTGAGAAATTAGGCGCAGAACAAATGGCGGCATTGCTCAATCAATATCTAACGGTCATGAACGAAGTTATCTTTGAGCACGGCGGGACCATCGATAAATTCATGGGGGATGGCATCATGGTTATCTTTGGTGCTCCCCATCAGATGCCCCAAGCAGAGCAAGCCACTCAAGCAGTGTCTTGTGGCAAGGCTATGCAACGGGCTCTGGCTGAATTGTGTACCCTTTGGCAAACGCAAGGAATTCCCAAGGTAACCATGCGCGTAGGTATTCACCAAGGTATGGCAGTTGTTGGAAACTTTGGTAGCAATCAGCGCAGCGATTACACGGCCATTGGACCAACCGTAAATCTTGCTTCAAGAATTGAGACTTCTTGCGCTCAACAAAAGGTGTACATCTCGTCGGAGGTAGCTCGGCATTTAGAGAGCGGTGAATGCATCGAAGTTGGAGATTTTAAAATGAAAGGTATTGAAGAACCGATGAAACTCTATATGGTCATCGACAATACCTAGAAACAACTCAATCCGGAATCAGCTACTCATGCGCTTATTTGTATCTCTGCTCAGTACCCTGCTCTTCGTAGGATTTTCAGCGCCTGGGCATACAAAAACCTGTATTGATTTCGACTCACCATCCAAAACCGGCAAAATCGATCGAGATGCTATCTCGGAGAGTTCAGGTCTCGCAGTATCACGTCTGCATACCGACACATTATGGACCCACAACGATTCCGGTGACGAAGCACGCTTTTTCGCTATGTCGAGTGATGGGGATGACCTGGGTACCATCCGCCTAACCGGAGCCAGCGCCAACGATTGGGAAGCGATGGCCATTGGTCCTTGTGAAGATCAAATCTGTCTCTACATAGGCGACGTGGGTGACAACAACGCCGCACGAAACGATGTAGAAATCTGGCGAGTTCAAGAACCTACCCCACCGGGTGAAGATAAAGAAACCATCGTCCTTGGAGACAAACTTGAATTGCGCTACCCAGACGGCCCCATGGACTGCGAAGCTATAGCGCTGGATCCTTTAACCGGCGATGTCATCTTCGTAGAAAAGTCCTGGTCGGCCAAAGCAAGAGTTCATCGACTGCCCGCCAGTGCCTGGCAAGACACCACTGGTGAAGATATTATCCTCGATTTTGTTGGTACCATCGACTTCGATACCGATTCGCTCACCGGTGGGCTGGTGACCGGAGCCGATATTGCCCCATCCGGTATCAGCCTTTTTGCTCGAACTTATGTGGCAGGTTTTCACATCGAACTTCAGCGTGACGCAACCGGTACGATCACTGGTTTTGGGACCATTACTCAAGATGAAGTTTACGGAGATGGACAATGCGAGGCCATCGCCTTTAATCAAGATGGCATGCAACTTTGGTTTACCTGTGAGGAAAAGAACGGCCCCATAGGTAAATCTGATTGTCTAACCTGGGTAAATGACACCACAGGAGAAACAACCACCGAAGAATCCAGTGGATGTCAAAATGGAACGCCTTTGTGGTGGCTTCTCATGCTTGTTTTCTATTGTAAAATGCGAATCTCGTCGCCAACAATTTCTAGAACAGAAACACTGCCGCCATAATACTCAGCCATACCCACATCAATACGCCATACCTTACCATCACACTCTGAAGTGATGCCCTCGTACTGAACACTGTGTCCCACCACAATACGCTCGGCCGGGAGAGCTTCCAAAACATCATCCAACAAGTCACACTCTGTGGCGGTGGTGTCACTGGAATAGTGCCGGCTCCATACTGGGCTGGCATCTCCACTCATCACGTCTTCAAAGCTTCCCTCACCCTTAAAAAATGCATGAACGCCTTGGTTAATTTTTTCTAAACCATAAGTGACATGACTCGGCAGAATACCACCATGAACAAAAAGCGTATCCCCGACCAACATGGTGATATTGTGTCCGGACAAAATCTCCGCGTAATGACCACCCGGACGAAATGCGGCCACCCGGCCCCGCTGATATTCTTCGTAGGCTGCGTAGAAAGGATCGGACTCGTCGTAAGGGATATCATTGAAATCAACCCATCCACCAAAGGTCACGTAACGAAAATCCAACTCCACGTTCATCGTCTCGTGGTTACCAAGCAGAGAATAAAATGCCCCGCCCGCGCGCCAAGCTTGATCCGCAAGGTCTTCAAATAAATCTAAGATGGCGCGTTCTCCGTGACCGCGGTCCAACTGGTCCCCGGTTTGAACCAAGACCATATCGCCACCAATCCAGATGAGATTGTCATCAATGGCGCCAGCAGTTTTAAGTGCTTCAAGGGTCGCTTCATAATCACCGTGCACATCTCCCATCGCGACCAAGCGACTTGGTTCTCCAACAAACGTTGGCGGCGGAATAGGACGGTCAGCGGGGCGATCTTCCGATGGAGTATCTGGACGGGAAGTCGTTCCATCGTTCTGCTCTGACGTTTCACCCGTGGAATCACCTGATTCACTGACAGAAGTACAACAAACCAGTATCGGCAAGAGCAAGAGAGGCACTAACTTTTTCATGGAGCAACTCCTCATGTGATGATGACGCGGTCTACGGCGAGTTTCCTCGCTTAGCAAGCATCTTTCGCATCCCTTTCATTATCATCCGTAACTTTTCGAGCGCACAGCTGTTTTATCCCTGTGATTGAACGAACGGCAGCGTAAAGGCTTAAGCCCAACCCCCGACCAGGAGCCCATAGAATGAAAAAGCGCAATATTATTATAACCTTAGTGATGGCATGTTCCATCACGATCTCTGTGGGATGCGGCGAGCAGCAAGTGAACGCGCAAGACGAAACCGCAGCTGATTCCAGCGAAACAACCGATGAGTCTGTGGATGACTCTGCCGAAGAAGGCGAAAATATTACGCAAGACTCGCAAGTAGAATCATGGCGCCCCGATGGTTGGACATACGAAAGCCATAGCAAAGGAGCCAATGCTGATTACGAGCGGATTTACCCGGATGATTTGGTTCAGAAAATCGAGATCACCATTTCTCCAGCTCACTACGAAGACATGATCGATAACATGGAAGAGCTCTACGGGCCGGCTGGGCAATCTGGTGGCGGTCCCGGTGGTCCTGGCGGTGGCGGTGGTCCCGGTGGTGGCGGGTTCTCGGATGAAGAGCCAATGTTTGTACCAGTAACCATCGACTACAACGGCTTAACCTGGAACTACGTGGGCATGCGCTTCAAAGGAAACTCAACATTGAGGGGAGCTTGGCGAAGAGGCAGCAAAAAACTCCCTTTCCGATTAGACTTCGATGAATTCGAAGATACCTATGAAGAAATTGATGACCAAAGATTCTATGGTTTCAAAAAGATTACGTTCTCAAGCGGCGCCAATGACGACTCTCTGATTCGTGAAAAAATGGGAGGAGAACTCTTTCGAGATGCTGGTGTCAAAGTAGCACGCAGCAGCTTCTACCGAATTTTCCTCGATGTGGGTGATGGCCAAGGTCAAGTCTACGCTGGACTCTACACCATGGTTGAAGACCTTTCGAATAAATTTCTAGATTCGCAATTTGAAGATGACAGCGGCAATCTTTACAAGCCTGATGGTGAGGGCGCGGACTGGCAAGCCTTTAACGAAAATGGGTTTGTAAAAAAGACGAACCAAGATGAGGGCGACTGGAGCGATATTCAAAATGCTATCGATGCCCTGCACGCCTCACGCAGCGATGCCGAAGAGTGGAGAACAAACCTTGAGCGTTATTTTAACGTCAGTGAATATCTCAAGTTACTCGCCGTGAATCAGGCCATCGAAAATTGGGATACCTACGGTCTAATGACCCACAACTATTATGTTTACGCAGATCCAAGTGATGGTGGACGGCTCCTCTGGATTCCATGGGATTTAAACGAGTGCCTCCTGCCTTCGCGGGGCGGCGGCATGAGCGTTTTGCTGAACGAGATATCCGATGAGTGGCCCGTGATTCGTTATCTTATGGACGATCCGGTTTACGCCGCAGTTTATCATCAGGAGCTCGCTACATTTTTAGACGGAGCATTCGCGCTCGACAAGGTAAGCAGCCGTTTGCAAGTGCTTCACGATTTGGTTGCACCTTTTGTAACCGGCACAGATGGTGAGGTTTCACCCTATACCAATCTGCGCGACAGCAATGCGTTCAATGGGGCACTCACCCAGGGCAACAATGCACTCTTGCCCCATGTGGAGGATAGACATGAAGAAGTTGAGAATGCTCTCTCATCCGTAGGCTTTGGGCAAAACCCGTAGTTCCCGATGTTTAACTGGCGAGAAAAACTCGTAGGCACGGTCAGTATTCTTCTGACCGTTGCCGGAGTTGAACTTTTACTGCGCTATCTAACAACAGGTTCAATTTTTTGATTTTCAAAGCTTTGTTGAGCCCCAGAACAATTCCCTTGCATAGAATCAGGAGGTAACGTAGCCTCCGAGGAAGCTTAAATAGCGAATGATATCAATGCCTTGATCCTTCTCAAGGCTTTAGAAATCAGTCTTCCCAAAACAGATAAAGATTGGGAGACACAAGAGGAGTCGTCTTATGGTCCGAGTGATTACATTGTTAAGCACGCTTTTCGCGCTTCACCTCAGCGCTTGTGGCAGTGGCTCTACGCCATGTACCTATTCCGATAGCACAGGTTACAGCACCGATTGCAGCATTGACGAAAATGGCCAGAGCGTTACCTTGAATGAGTTTAGCTCCGATGGCGAAGACTACGTTGAACTCTACAATACCGCGGACGAACAGGTTGATATTGGAAACTGGATTCTTACGGACGACGTCGAAGTTGGCAAAATAGATAACTACGATGCTCAAGCTGACCTTGAGAAATTTATTTTTCCCGAAGGTACGGTCATTGCGGGCAACAGTTACTTAGCAATCCCAAAAGGAGAAACCGGAATCGCTCACATCTTTGGCATCAGCGATAAAGGAGACACTATCAGTCTGATTGCCAGCGATGGTTCTTTAATTGACCAAGGCCAATCTACCGACGGTTCTACCAAACCTTCTTATTGTCGAATTCCTGATGGTACCGGAGACTGGCAAGTCTGCGAACTCACACCGGGCGAGAGCAACACGCCGGTCAACTGCGGCAATGGTCAACTCGACGGCACAGAAGAATGTGATGGTTCAGAATTTGGTGGCCTCACTTGCTCCGATGTTTCAAATACCTATACCGGTGGCACTTTAAGCTGCTCCAACAAATGCACCATCTTGCGGACATCATGCACAACCGATGCAGGATGTGATGCAGGAGTTGTCCTTAACGAAGTCTGCCACAAAGATTCAAAATGCGGAGTTGCAGATGTAACCACCAACGACTGGTTCGAACTTTACAACAGCAGCACGGAAACCATTTCCATTTCAGGGTGCTCCATCCAAGTGACCAAAGACGGCTCCATAGAATCCCAAATGATGATTGCCCATGTCCCAAACATGGAAGATCTGCAGTTGGAGCCCGGGGCATTCATGCTTGTCGATAACATCAGAACACTCTTTAAAGCCGCCAATGATGAGATTGTCTCACTGCTCGACACCAACGGAGAAACGATGAATTCGCTCACCACCTCTTCAGCTCTCTCCAGTGACGGAGATCCCAGCAGCTCAGCCTGTGCGATCGATGAGGGGACCAATACACCAACACCTGGTGCTACCAATCAGTGTGTAGGTCCTTAACCTACATGATCTTTTGAATCAGCCGTTACCGAAATCCAGTTATTTTCTAGATCCGACAGTTAATTTACCGAAACTTCAGCCTCACGCATCTGTTTAATGGATGGACCTACATCTCACGACATGCTCTGAAGCGGTTAGAAATGTGGAGATTGTTTGAAGCTGCGAAATTCGATTCGAGCTGCAAATTTCCCAAATAAATGCGGTCATGTAGTATATTTGTGACATTTACATGACCCGGTGAAAGGAACCAATCTGTTGTTTAGCCCGCCTACACAAGTTTTGGAGCGACGCGAGTTTAAATACCTCGTACCCGAGACAGTCGCTCAAGACATGGGGAACGCCCTAAGCAGCATATGCTCAAGAGATAGTTTCGCCGGTCCAAGTGGAAGTTACAGCATCCGCTCACTCTACTTCGACTCCGACAATTTTGGCTGCTACTGGGCCAACGAACGCGAGCAATTCCAAAGATTCAAATGCCGCATTCGTTCCTATCCACCTCTTGCCAACAATGTCTGGTTTGAAGTGAAAGCGCGTGAAGGCGACACCATCAGCAAAACCCGTGTGCGCATCCCAGGAGATCTCTGGCAAGAGCTCCTCGAAAACCCCAGCCTCAAAAACCTGGAAAAAATTCCGATGCCTGGGCGTCAATACGCAGAGCGATTCCTTGCTCTGGTTCACACGCACCACCTCAAACCAAGGGTCACCGTTGAATACGACCGAGAAGCACTCTTTTCTCGAGTCGACGATTATGCCCGTGTAACCTTTGACCGAGCCATCCGATGCCAAGTCCAAACTGAAGCGAGCATTGAAGCGGCGCCACATGCATGGCGTGTGGTGGATAATCCAACGATCACCCATACCGACCAACCCATGTGCATCGTGGAACTTAAATTTGGCGCCATCGTCCCTCGGTGGATGAGCGCTCTAACTCAAAATTACGAACTCATCCGGTACTCATTTTCAAAATACTGCTACAGTGTTGATACCCAATTTCTACTCCCCAATAGCCACGTCGCCGGCATTCAGGCACAAGGAATGAATTAATGGATTTACTCGATAGTATATCAAGGCCGGATATAGTGGATTGGCGCACTGCCATTGTGTCCATTTTACTCGCGTTTGCATTGGCCCAAGCTGTGGCCTCCGTTTACATGCGAACCTTTCGTGGCCTCAGCTACTCCCGCACCCTGGTACAAGGTATGGCTTTGGCCTCCATCGTCACTTGCATGCTCATGTTGGCCATTGGCAACAGCATCGCTGCCGGCATTGGTATTGCC
>CAZZDT010000023.1:0-12505 GCA_964652435.1 uncultured Bdellovibrionales bacterium | reverse complement strand
TAATTCGGTCCTCGGCGAAGATAAATCGCTCCGTCACTCTCGGGAATCGCCGACTCAAAACCCTCCAGCCAAGCCTGCAACAAATCATCCACCGCTCGCGCGGAATCTACCTCGGGCAACTCAAATTTCGGATGGCTTAAAGCTACAAAGGTTGAAAAGGCGTCGACTAAATCAGCTGCACTTAAGTCACCCGACGCCGGCTCCTGATGGTTCAAGCGTGAGCCATGGTCCCCATGAATAAAAACCGCGGTTTGCTTCCCGGAATACGCTTTTTGAAACGCACCAATCAGTTGTTGCACAACTTGATGGGTACAACGAACTTGCTCAGCGTAAGGGCCAAGCCTCTGCTCACGGGTTGCTGATGTATTACGACGAGCCTCACCAGGAAAAGCATCACCGTCCAGCCATTGAGCGGGATTCTCCACCAGCCCACAATTTGAATCGTACACATAAGGATAATGGGGCATTAAAAGATGAATAAGATAAAGGCGACCGGGTTTACCTTGATTCACAGAAGATAAAACATCATCCAAAACCCGCATGGCGTTAAACGTGCTCAAACGGCCCGACGTCCGGAACAAGGATGGAAACGGTACGCTCATCCGCTGAAAGATGCCCCTACCCTCTGGAGCCCCACGGCCCATAGCTGCTCCCAATATTAACATCTTATCCCAAGCTGGCAGTGGAACATCAGCTAGAGCCTCTAAATACTCACTCTGATAGGTGAAGCAGTCTCCAGACCAGTCCCGCCGCGCGCCACATAAATCGATAAATTGAGTTTGAAAAACGGTTACGCCAGCATTTTCTTCGGCTACTCTTTCAAAATACTCGTTTCTTTTGAGAGACAACTCTTCGGTTATGTTCTTACCTGCCCGCTTGGGCCGTTCAAAATTGAACAGATTCGGTAAAGACTCAGATGTGTCATAATACTGGGCATGTGCCCTGGGAATAACATCAATGCCCAATGCCTTATAAGAGGAAACAATCTCTTCCCTGCTCGGGGCACTTAAGGCCGACTCAGGTATGTCCTCTAAACTCTGGTGTTCGTCGAGAATGATATGCAACCGGGACAATTCAGGTGAACCGGTTTCTGCCGCTAACTTCTTCGGAGACTCCCACGTGTGCATGAAACCATTGGCCGGCGCCAAAAGAAGCAGTACCGCGTAGACACAAATAAAACTTGGTAGTTGAGCCCTTAAGATCCAAGCCAACAAAGTTCCCAAACATATCGACAGTACGCCCAAGCTCATTAAGCCTACCGACTCAATGCCTATATCCACACCACTCAAACAATAACCAAATAGAAGACTGGCAGTGGCAAGTGCCACCCATACCGTTTTTTGAGACCAAAGAAACGCTCCCAACACTATCCCAGGTAGAGAAACCAGCCCCAGCAGAAATAATACTTCTAAAGTTAGAAGCGGATAACCGTTGGTTTTAAGCATGTAACCATAGGGAGCAAAAAGGCCGAGAGGTCCGGCCATTATATGGAGCCAACGCCGTTGCGTAGCGTCTTCAGCCACGACGACATCCCTCATAAAGGATACGCCCTGTATCCCCTACTTCATGTCGATGAGTCCAATCAAAATGAGCTTCAAACGCGTTGGTGAATGTGGCTTCGTCGTATTCTAAAGAACGCGTTTGGGACGATAGCAAACGCTGCACTTGAGGGTCTGAATACGGAATAAACTCAACTAGAATATTCTTGGCACAACGCGCCAAGAATGCAGCGATTCGTTCGTAAGAAACCCCACCGGTTACATACAAATGGTGGACAAGTGCCAAAACAAATACCAAGTCTGCGGGTCCTCTATCTAGCATGGACTTACGTTCATCATTACCAAAGCCAAGTGAAGGACTCGGGTTAAGTAAATCCGCCACCAATGGCGTTACCCTTGTATTGCTATTCTTATTCAGTCCTTCATAGGCTCTTTGAACACACTGACTGTCCCCCTCCCAGGCCACAACCGAGTCAGCGTTCTTTGCCGCGAGCAAACTGAACTCACACTGATTTGCACCCAGGTCCCAGACTGACTTGGGCTGAATACGATTCAGACAATCTCGCACCAGTTGATGTTTAACGTCCGTGTCGTCCCCAGAATAGTTGCGTGTCTCCTCATAATCAGACCACGCACTCTTACCCTGTGCTGGCGACATTTTAGCGATATTGCTGCGCAGACTGTCAACGATCCCCAGGAGCCCCATTTGCGAAAGCTTCGCAACCGGCCTGGGCGTTGCGCTGGCCGTGCCCTCGTAAGCTTGAATGCTTCGAGCATGCGCATGAACATGAGTTGCTAAACCCGGACGCAGCCAAGTTGTTCTCGGAAGCAATTTCGATGCAACCGGTAAAGGTACGCCATCAATATAGATACGGAGCAGCTTATGCAGGTCTTGCTCTAAATAAGACGCCAGAGCCAAGGGCGCCAAAAAATGCTGGCAAAACTGACGATATCCCGGCCATGCCTGACCGGGCTCGTATACCTGAAAAGAAAGTGTATCAATGAATACGGGCTTCGCACCCACAAACTGAATATTGTAAGCACTGGCATCCTTCAGAATCAGACCAACCTCCAAGGCCTCAGTCATCAGGTCCAAGGTTAATAAGGCGGCATCTTGTAGTTGTTTGAAGCACCATTCGTAAGGATACGAGATAAAAGGAATACGCTCCGGCTCAATCACCAACCAACCATCTTCAGTGGCCAGTCCCTCATCACTTTCACGATGCGCCACAAGCCAACCTTTACCCACAAGATTTTCATACAGACCGCTCTCCATGAGCTTTGTGTAATCAGCTTGGCCTTTTGGATTGATTTGTCGAAGAATCTTTTGGCCTCTAGAAAAGACAAAACCGCATGGATCTCTGAATGAGGCAGAATCGATCTTAACCATCGTCCGATTTCTTAAATTTAGAATTGAACCACATCTTGATGCGTTGTCCCCACTGCTTCACCGCAAAAAATGCAGCCAAAACAGAGCCCACAATCATTTGAAACAAAACACTGCCCGTGCCGGGGTCCAAATAGGCATAAGCCGGCGATGGCAGCATCCAAAGCAGTATTAAACTCAATGTGAACAAAATGCTTATTCGTTTTGACATGCGAGAAATCTATACCACAAACAACACAAGAAAGAAGAAAACAAATAACTTGAAAGCCGTATCCCCTGAGACCGTTATTCCACCAAACGATAGAGACGAGTCTTACCATCAATCCCCTTTAACTCAAAGCTACCCATCGCTTCGCTCATCATCTCGGGTAAGAAATCACAAACTTCACCCGAAACATAAACTCGCTCTGGCTCACATGCTGACTCGATTCGGGAAGCCAGGTTCACGGTTGGACCCACTGCCGTGTAATCGGATCGAATTTCTGACCCAAAAGTTCCGACAATCACTGGGCCTTGGTGTACACCAATCCGCATGGACAAATCGGGCAGTCCCTCCTCGTGCCAGTCTTTTTGCAGAGCCTTCATTTCTCTCTGCATCGCCAATGCACACTTAGCTGCTCTCTCAGCCTGCTCCTGAGACGACAATGGCGTGGGTGCTCCAAAAATAACCATGATGGCGTCGCCAACGAATTTATCAATTGTGCCGCCATGGGAAAAAATCACTTCGGTCATCGCAGCGAGGTACTCATTTAAGACCCGTGCTAACTTAGGCGCCCGAACGCTGCTGCTGAATTCGGTAAAACCTTTAAGGTCACTGAATAAAATAGTGGCTGTGACACTACGTGGTTCTTGAACCAGTGTCGCATCACCATGGACAATCTTCTCCACCAAATCCGGGGGCAGATAACGCTTAAGAACTTGCTCGGTTAAACGATGGTTCAAAGCTTCCACTTCCCGCTCACGACTCTTGAGGGCCAGTAAATTTCGCACGCTACTCACCAACTCTTGCTCATTGAAAGGTTTGCCCACAAAAGCATCGGCGCCTATTTCCGTACCCGCAAGCTTACTTTCTTCGTCGCTCTTCGCTGTCAATAAAATCATCGGCGTCGCCCGCAACTCTGGCTCACCGCGAATTGCTCGAATCAAATCCGGGCCCGCCATAACCGGCATCATCCAATCCGTCACAATCAAGTCTGGACGGTGTTGCATCGCCAATTCAAGCCCCTGCTTGCCATTGGCAGCCGTCATGACCTGCATCCCTTGAGCCACCAGAGTACCCGAGATCAATGTTCGCATGTCAGCCAAGTCATCGACGACTAAAATTCGCTGACCAGACTGCACCCAACCAGAAACCGCCTGTTCGTGCTCTTCACCGGTCTTGTTATGGGCTTCGGCCAGAAGCCACTCACGAACCGCAAACTGCCCCGTATCTTCGTAGTCGTCCGGTCGCCCCATGGCATCGAATTCCACAAAGAAAGTAGATCCCTCTCCCACTGTACTGTGAACACCCGCCTCGGCATTCATTTCTTGGGCAAGGGACTTCACCAATGCAAGGCCTAAACCTGTGCCCTCATACTCACGGGTTGTTGACTCGTCCACTTGACTGAAAACCTTGAAGAGCTTCGTCTGATCGTCCTCGCAAATGCCCGGCCCATTGTCCCGCACAAATATTCTTACCCGCGGCTGAGTCCCCCTCACGTTCTCAATCCCTAGCTCAATCGTTCCACACCGAGGTGTGAATTTAAGAGCGTTGGACAAATAATTGAAGGCAATCTTCTCCAATGCGTCCACCTCGCCCAAAATAAAAACCTCATCGATATCATTTTGGCCCTCTTCAATTCCGACAACCCGAAAATCAATGTCTTTAGAAGAGGATGCTGAGAAAAAGTAATCACCACAAACTCGAAGAAACTTCCCAACATCAATCGGAGTTAAGGCCAATGCCTTTTTGCCTGCCTCAAGTTTTTGAAATTCAAGAAGTTGATTCACCAGGCGCAAAAGCCGGCGTGCATTACGTCCTGCTAAAGCCAAGCGCTCATCATCGGCATAATCATGACTTGCCTGTTCTAATGGATTCAGAATCAATGTAAGTGGCGTACGCAGTTCATGCGAAACATTCTGAAAGAAGATTGTCTTCTCTTTATCCAAGGCTCGAAGCTTCTCTGCATCTTCTTGAGCCCTCAGCTTAAGCTTATCAGATTCCTCTTTGGCGCGTTCAGCCGCATGCCGCAAACGTTCCGAGTCCTCCTGGGCCGTGATGGCTTCAATCGTAGCCTCTTGCGCCTCAAGCGTCTTCACTCGAAGGTCTCTTGTTCTCTCCTCAACACGCAACTGTAAGTTCTCGGTCGCCTCTTTTTGAATCGCTAAGTTGTCATCCTGAAGTGTTTTGATTTGCCGCGCCAATGCAAGCGATAAGAGCACAACCATCAAACTGATACCGACACAAAACCAAACTGTAGGGTCATAATCCATGGCCCCCAGCAACAAGACGTTTATGGAAAACCCAAGAACGCTAAGCAGCAAAAATGACATTGCAATCAAATAATACCGGGCCTCAATGCTGCCCTGCTTCATGCGCCCAAAAGCCCCAAAAAAGCACATAAGCAGCAGTCCAATTCCCAGTAAGCTGAAAATACCCACCACAATAGGATTGGCGCTGAATATCGCTCCAAGTGCCAATACCGGAAAGATTAGTCCTAAACTCACCAAGGCCCGGTCCAGACGAGGCATCCACTGAGCAAGAGATAAGAAGCTCCGAGTAAAGAGTGCCAAACTAAAGAGGGCCAAAGCAAAATGAACTTGGTAAAGCCAATACTCGGTCTCAAAATCCAATGAAAAAAACTGGGACGTAAAGCGCCGCTCAATGGCGCGGCCCATACCCATCGAAAACACATAGATGCAGTAATAGAGATAAGTGATGTTTCGAATCGCGACAAATAAGAAGAGGTTATAGATAACCATAACCACTACCAATCCAAAAAATGCTCCCCAGAGTAGCGTAGCCAGTGAATCAACTTCTTCAAATTCAGTTGATTCGTAAAGTTCGGCACTGAAAGTGATAACAGTCCTGAGTGACTGAACACGCACGATAAGCCGAGCAGGTTCGCCCGGGGTCAATTGCATAGGTACGAGAAAGTCACGATGCTTAAGGACACGGTCCTCATAGGAACGCTGGGTTCCCAGAGCATGGTATGCGATGGGCGCGCCATCCTGCAGGATCCAAACATCACATTGTTCCAGATAACCTGGTCTAAGCTCTAAGACCGCATCAGCCTTTTTAGACCCAACATTCGTTATCGTTGTTTCAAACCAAAGAGCCGAAAGTGTACGCGCAAATAAACCACGGCCCTGCTCAAGATCCCCTTTTTTTTTCTGAATAGACTCGTTCAGATAACCAGAGAGGTCGAGCTCTCCATCCACATCTTCGTAAAGAGTGAAAGAAGGAGTAATTTTTCCGGTAGGTTCATCGGGAAGAAAGTCAATGGTTTGCGCGTGAGCGAACGATCCGGCACATAACAAAGCGCCAAAGCTAACAATCATGATCAATAATTTGGCGCCGTAATTTTGAGCATCCCTCAACATCACACGTCCCCCGCTAGGCAATTAGACCGCAGATCAGACTTGCGAGCAAAGGATAAGGAAGTGATGCCATTCTTGAGAACTTTAGACCAACGCACTCCCAGTGCATCGGCATCACCCACTCATCTCAATCGAACCATTCAGCGAGAAAAAGCACACCGTAAAGCAGGCTAAACGGCTGTTTTAATTAACTTTACCTCTTTACCTTCAATCGTTTATACCCGTTACCCAAACCCAGGGAGATTGGCTGAATTTCCTTATGGACTATGATACGACCACCCCATGATTCGCATTGTTATCTCGATGACAACCTCGCCAAACCGGATGGAGCACCTCCGCGACATCGTGGATAGCCTATGGAAACAAAGCGTCACACCAGACGCCATCTACCTGTGTCTACCCAAACTTTACCGAAATCAAAGCGGTTACAGGGTTCCTGAATGGCTGGCAAAAAGCAGCTCTCTGACCATTTTGCGTCGAGATAACGACCTCGGGCCCATCATGAAATTGTTACCCGCACTTGAAGCAGAAACAGACCCCGACACACTCATCATCACCATTGACGACGATGTCCGGTATCCTCCCGAACTGATATCCGCTTTCCAAGAGGCGACTAAAACGAAACCTGAAGCCGCATTTGGCAGCCGGGGATTCAACTTCACAAACCAAGGCCAGCACCTTCAACCTGTTCGCGGTCATCTGGTCCAGTGTGATGTCCTCCAGGGCTACGGCGCCTGTGCTTATAAGAGAAGCCATTTCAAACTGGATAACCTAAAAGCGGATCTTGCCAGACAACCCGACTCTTTTCGCTTCAGCGATGATGTATTGATTTCGAACCATATCGCATCCAACGGTGTGCCGCGCTTCACCGTCCAACTTGCCAACCGCTTAGAGCATATGCCCTGGGGCGATGAAGACCCACAGTCCCTAAAATTTATCGATGGCGGAACCCACCGGCGCTATGAGGCAGTTCGAGAATGGTTTACTCAAGAGAATCGTTGGTTCGCACAGGCAAAGTCAGTAGAGCCGGCAGAGGATGAATGAAAAAATCAATCTGAAGAAAACGAGGGAAAAGCATTTAAGTAGACGTGGCTCCCGACAACTCCAAAACAAACTCGTCCTGCTGACCTGCTACGCTTTCAAAACCCATTTTCCTTAAATAATCCGTATGCTCATCCTGAGAAGAGCGCGTTCGCAGACGCTGAACACCAGACGAAACAAAGCGCTCGTTGAGGCAGGCATAAAGAAATTCGGCTGTCTTAAAATCTCGGTGCTGCGGAGTCACGTAATCCAGATAAATCTCACGTTCCTCCGGCGAGACATTCCGGTACACGAAAAGCCCGGACGGGACCATGTCTCGGTAGACAAATTCGCAATTTGCATCATCCGGTAAATCACCCGCTTGAATGGTCTCTAAGTGGGGAAAGGAAGCAGCAATATCGCTTTGAAAATGGCCGAGAAACCTCTCGAGAAATGGGTGCCCGCGTTCAAATGAGACCAACTCAAACGCTTCAGGACCTTGGCGTTGCCATTGGCTTAAATTCCAAACATTGACCACCGCGATAAAGCCATTCACCAGTGCCACCGGCCAAGCTTCCACCAGCACGCCATAAACTGTAAACACGGATGCACCCAAGAGATTCATCTGTCGCAGTCGATGTAGGTTTTGCAGTGTGATGGACCACGCCACCAATACACTTCCGAGGTAACCGATCCATTCGTATACATCTATCATCGATTCTCTACCTTTCTAAGCCCACCACAGTATGAACCAGATAGAGTTGATGAACAATCTCTACTGAGCCAGCAAACGCCGTTGCTGCTGAAAAAGTAAGTAAGGCACCACCAAGAAAGCGCAAGTAAGAATATCACTGGGGTCCTGAGTAGGCGGCATAATGCCCCAGCCCCATAAGGCCTGATTGATCGGGTTGAGCACTTGGTAATAAAAGCTGGAAACGTGGCTGGAGATTTGAAGCAAACTCATGACCAAACCCGAAACCAACAATGAAGCAGCGACCACCATGCGGGGAGGAAAGTAGTTTTCTTGTGCCTGGCTGTCTGTGATTGTCTTCATCAGTAAGTCCCAGCACACTTTGCCAAAAACCCACCACACACAAAGCACCGCTGGCATAAACACCATAAGCGCCACATCTGAAAGTTTGCCGGCCAGCCAGGGAGCATAGCCTGACTGCTTGAGCCAAAAGTTATTGATGACCAATACCCCGATGGCACCAAGGTACACCGGGTGAAGAAAGAATCCGCCGGGCTTGTTCACCATTACCCGCCTCCGAATGCCCGAAGCACAATCCGGTGAGTGAACCATTCTGTAAGCGGCCGGTCGTCGGTGGAGATATAGGTGTTCTTTTTTACCACGGGTCGAAGCTGCATCAGGACGCGAAGTGCCTGAGAGCGAACCCGGTTGTCCTCCACACGAAACAAAGGCCAATCCTTCGACAAAGTATGCTCCGTTAAATACACCAGCGTGTTCATGCCATTGGGATGAGCATATTCATAAGCATGCGCAAACACCTGCAGACCCGTTTGACCAATCACATCCACAGTTTCTCGCAGGCTTTTATAATGACCTACATTGAACAAAACCACGCCGCCGGGATTCAGCTTCGCCCGTAAAATTTCCATAAACTCAACGGTGGAAAGATGGGCGGGCAAATAGGGAAAGTTGAATGCATCAACAATGAGCACATCAAAACGAGACTGCGTGCTGCGCATATAAGCTCGGGCATCGGCCACCACAATCTCCATGGGGATTTCATCAAGCTGAAAATACGTTTTACCCGCCTCCACCAACGCACCATCTATTTCCACCCCGGTCAGCTGATAGCCGGGAAAATGTCGATGGTAATAATGGGCGGCGCTGCCTGCGGCCAAACCCAAAAAGGCCACCTTTTTATCTTGGCTGCCTTCACTGAAAAAAGCGCCGGTGGTGTAGAGCGACCAAACATCGTGAGGTAATTTTTCAGGGTCTTTGTAGAGACGCGACTGAATGACCTCTCGCTCATTCACCAAGAGGTCCACATGGCCTGCGCCCTCTTCCACCCAAATGGTGTTGTGCGCAGATTCACTGTGATGAATCACGCTATCCAAAGACGCCGCCGGTATCAGGTAAAACAAAAGCGATAAGCCATAGATGCCCAAGGCCACCATTTCCGCGCGGTTAATCTTTTGGCCCCACACCAAAGCTAGCGCTCCCAACACCAGCGTGAGAGACGTAAGCCAGAAAGTCCACCGCACACCCAAAAGCGGAATCAGAAAAAGCGTGGGCAGCATCGTGCCCAAAAGCCCACCCATGGTGGAAAAGCCATAGATGCGGCCGGAAATCAGACCGGCAGAAAATCCTTCTTGGGTGAGCGCCTCAATCAAGCATGGTGTGGTCCACGCCAAGAGAAAAACCGGCAACGACAAAAGCATCACCGAGCCCAGCATGACCCCCAATTGGCTTAAAGACCCCAAAGCTAAATCGGGCGTTACCGCATAGAGCAGCCGAATCAAAGGTTGGGAAATGGTAGCGATGCCCGCCGCGGCCATAACATGAACCGCGGCCAACTTTCGCAGGCCCCATCCCTGCTCAGCCAGACGGCCGCCCAACCAATTGCCCAGAAAGATATACAGCATCACCACGGAAATAATCGTGGACCAGATAAACGCAGAGGTTCCAAAAAACGGAGAGAGTGCCCTCGCCGCCGTCATTTCGATGGCCATGGAACCTGCGCCCGAGGTCAAAGCCAGAAAATAAGCTAACCAGGTAAGACGCATTTAGGGAGCATAGGTAAAGGTGATGGGCTCAACATACAGGCTTACGAAACAGTCGGTGTCAGAATCTATTTCGCTCAAAAAAGGTTGTACCGTCACCGCACCCACCTCAGTAAACGTACTGAGGTCTGTACTCGTTAGGTCAAAGTTCACTTCCCATGTGCCAACCTGCGTATCAATTGGTTGCGTCGTGGTGAATTCAAAGCTCTGTTCTTCAACAGTTACTCTCGGCAAGTCCCCAGCTTCGATAACCAGTATCATGCTGTAATCAGCAAGGCACTCCTCCAGCTTAAAATCCTCAATCCATTCAGGCACGACCACTGTTCCGCGCAAAACAAGCGATGCCCCAAGCTCCTCGCCGGCCGCAGGCACTGTCTCACTCAAGACAGCATTGTAAGCTACAGGAGGGATGTTTTCATCTTCAGGGCCGGGAGAATCCGCCAGCATGGGCAATGTTCCCATCACAATAAGAACCAAGAGAAAGCACAGTTGCTTTACATTTTGCATAAATCGTTCTCCTTAACTGGGGACTCGCGCTTCAGTCAGCCTACAATAGGCTAATAACGAATCAAACTGATATTTATTCATTTCACCTGATTGATTGTCGTTACGTGTGCAAAAGAGTTCAAAGTCGCAAAAAACAGCCCGAAACCCGAGGTATCACTGAAGAAAAACGAGGCTTAGGCTACTCGTTGCAATCCTCGGGTGAGGGCGTGGTGTTAACTTCGCCGCCGATGTTGTCTGTGCCAATGGAATCTAGCAAATCTCTTACGGCGCATGGGTCCAGCATTGGATTGCCCTCTACCAGCAAACCGCCAGCTACTTCCTCCACTGTATGCAAAGCGTCGATATGGGTAACATTATCGTTATTCCAGATCTGCAGGACGCCGCCAATGGTTCGGACGCTGTTGAGACCTTCTAAATCCACCAAGGCGTCGTTGCCATAAATATCAAGATGATTGCCAACGGTTTCAAGGTTTCTAAGACCCTGGATGGAATTTAAGGCAGGATTATTAACAACGCCTAAAGTCCCACCCACGGTAGTTAAACTGTCGAAACGAAGTTCCTCCGCTCCCACCTTACCCATTGTTAGCATATCGCCAACATATTCTAGGCTGGCAAGTGGCGATAAATCGGTCACCAAGGGCGACACCCCAAGTCTACACGCACCACCAACGTACTTGAGACCCGAAAGCCCGGTGAACTCGGACAACTCAGGATGATGCAGGAAGGTGAAATAACCATCTGTCGATTCCACACCACTTAGACCCACCGATGAAACCAAGCTTAAATTAGATTGAATCCAAACCGCTCCCACGTGGCCTTCAATGCCAGCCAACCCGTCCAAATTCAGCAACGAATCGTTTTTCTTGATTTCTATCAAACCACCAAGTTCTCTAACATTGGCCATTGCACTGAAGTTTTCCAACAAAGGATTGCCACCAATGGTGATATTACCACCCACACGTATTAATGCCTCTAACCCATCTAATGAGCTCAAGCTTTGGCTGCCTCCGCAGGATAAGCCATCGCATCGGCCAATCTTAATATCTCGATTCACTTCACGCAGAGAGCTTAAAAAGGATAAATCCGTTAATTGGAGATTGTTTAAAACCCAAAGGTCATCCCCAATGGTTTCCAGCATCAATGGAGCTTCGTCATCAAGGTTCACCATATTGTAACCAACAAACAAAGTTCCTAGGATGTGCTGGCAGTCTCGAATATCGTCAAAACCAACCACTTCAAAATCAGGTCGTTCTGCAATCGAATCAATAAGGTCGGTATGGTACTCCACATACTCGCTGGGATCTTCACCGTCTGTTACAAAATACGACTTTGCGCAAATGCGTCCCTCTTCCACTTGGACAGTATCGGTTGAGGTATCGGTCGAATTTTCGTATGTGGATTCTTCAACCGGGCCACACGCCACAGTTGCCGCCATAACCAAAACACTCAATAACTTTTCTGACTGCATCTTCATCTTCATACTCTCGTTGCTTACAAGAAAATTGGAGCGGCTCATCATCAGCCGCTCCAATTCATAGGCAATTTACCAAAATTTAGAAAATCTGAAATTGAATCTTCTAAACCAAGGGGTTCTATCACCCGAAAACATCGGGAAATTGTAATTCAACTGCGCCCCGCTACAGGTCACCGAAGAAACTTCGCAGCCATCCACAGTGCGATAGGTACAATTGGATAAGGGCGTATTCAGCGGTTGTTGCACACCAGCCGCCAACGGTCCCTTATTGGCAATGGGGTTGTAATC
>CAZZDT010000022.1:0-12794 GCA_964652435.1 uncultured Bdellovibrionales bacterium | reverse complement strand
GCAAGGTGCCCAAGTGGACGTAAGTTTTCTAAATCCCTGGCTTTTATTGGGCCTTGCGGGAGCCGCTCTTCCGGTCATTATTCATTTGATTGGGCGTCGAAATGCGCCCACGCAGCCGTTTGCAGCCTTCGATTTTCTGATGGCGGTGAATCGGCGCTTGGCTCGTCGGGAGAAATTGCGTCAGTGGCTTCTTCTATTGATGCGAACTCTGGCGGTAATTGCTTTGGTGATGGCCGTAGCCCGTCCCATGCCCGAGGTGGACCGCGTTCAAAGTGATGTGGCTCGAAAGCTGCTTTTGGTCATCGATCACTCTGAATCCATGAACTACGAGTATCAGGGAAAAACGCTGCTTGAGCACGCCAAAGAAAAGGCTTCAGATCTCATTACACACTTGGAGCCCGGTGATGCGGTGAGCCTTATTCTGGCCGGTGAAAAACTTGAGACACCTTTTCAAGCACCCACTCTCGATCATCAAGCGGTGCGAAAACGAGTGGAGCAGATTGAAGTTGCTCAAGGCAGCGCGGATCTGGGCAGTGCTATGGAGCAAGCTTTGGCGCAAGTTGCTCAAGGCAGTGAAGGTGTCGTGTTGGCGGTGGTCGGTGATTTATCGGCTTCTAGCTTCGCCAATGTTCAGCCCACCGCGCTTGTTCCTGCTCCGGAAATAAAATTGATTGATGCAGCGGGGAGAGAAGACCCGGTGCCCTTGGTGAATGTTGCGATTGAGTCTTTAAGAATTGAGCCGACGGGGGCATCGGCCCAAGAGCGCCGATTCGTTGTTGGTCTAAAAAATTATAGTGCTGAGCCGGTCAACCGATGTGGGCTTGTGGTTTCGGTGGATGGTGCGGTGAAACAGCGTGGCTATGTTTCCATTGGAGCTCGCGGCCAATCGGAAAAAGTGCTGACTTTAGGATTTGAAGAGGCAGGCTATTTCGCCGGTCAGATTCGACTTCAAGGTTGTTCCGGTGATGGCTATTCCAGTGATGATATTTTTCATTTCGTGGTCGATATTTCGCCCGAAGTCAGTGTACTTGCGGTCAATGGCGATCCACGGAGTCGCCCCTACGACGATGAACTTTTCTTCCTCGAGCGCGCATTGGAAGCCATTCCTTTGGGAGCGGCCCCAATCAATCTGCAAATGGTGACCGCCAATGAGCTCAATCAAAACCCGAGTCTTTTGGCGCGCAAGGATGTTGTGATTTTAGCCAACGTTGGTTCTTGTTCTGAGGAACTGGGCGATAAACTTTTGGAGCACGTTCAGCGTGGCGGCGGTTTATTGATTACCCTGGGCGATCAGATCGCATTTGAATCTTACAACGACCAACTTCGAGAGCTTTTGCCACACCCCCTGAGGGATCTTCACCGAGAGGCTGATCCGGTTTTGGGAGCGCCTCCGGTTGGCTTAGTGGATCTCGAGCGTGCTCATCCGATTTTCTCTGGAATGGACCTGGCTTTTGAACTGGGGCTTCAGGAAAGCAAAACGCGAAGCTATTTTAATCTAGCCGTTGGCAGTGGCATTCATGCCCGGCCGTTGATGCGTTTTTCCAATGGTGCACCCGCTTTGATTGAAGCCACCGGAGAGCGTGGTGGTCGGGTCATGTTGCTGACGACCTCCATTGATTTAAGCCTCACGGACCTTGCACTGCGCCCATCGTTTCCAGCTTTTATTCAGCGTACCGTTCGTTATTTAGGGCGCGCGGTCATGACGGGCTATCGGCGTATTGCCCGTGTAGGCGAAGCCCTTGAAGTGAATTTACCAACTGGGGCCAAGGCGATGGATTTTCAGGCCGGTGACAATGAACCTCTTCGGGTGGTGAGGCCGGCGGATGGGCGCTCTGATGTTCGAGTTGCTGGTTTTGAGGATGTTGGGATCTATCAGGCTCGTATTTTGGAGACGGAGTGGCGAGAGGAGGCCGCTTTGGCTCTCGCTATCAACCCATCTTTGCTCGAGTCGGATTTTGAGCCGGTGGATCCTGAGCAAGTAGCCAAAGATTTGGGAGCGGGGGCCGGTGGTGCGGCCGTGACCGTGGCTTTGGCCACGGACGGTGAAACCGATCCTTTTGAGGCTCGGGGCTACGCTTCTTTGGCCCTTTTATGCCTGGGCTGCTTTTTCTTGTCGGAGTCTTTGTTGGCTTCAAGGGGCTGACGAGAGGCTGAGTTTTCCCAATTCAGTGGCTCTTTTGGGCCACTTTGGGAGCTGATAATCAGTCAGCTCATACAAAGAAACCCCTCGCGTAGGTGGGCGAAGGGTTCGTCGAACTCTTTGATTTTAAAGAAAATTATTCTTTTTTGTCGCCGAAAGTAGCGGCTGCACTTGGTGTGCTGCCGTCACGAGCGAGCTTGCGCTTACGGTCTTGACCAGCGGCTTTTGCCTTGCGCTTACGAATGATTTTTCTACGTTTTCCATCTGCTGCCATAACGATACTCCACAGTTGTCGAGGGGCAGCTTCTACAACAACCAAGGTCGCTTTGGGAAGAGCATTTTTTGTATTAAATTCTAGGTACTTGAGGATTCGACCGAAAATTGATCTTCGAGCTGCTGGCGCACATTACCTGGGCGAGCTAGAACTTAGGTCTTATGATTTACAATCGAATCAATCTCCCCGTTTGGTTGGCGGCAGCCCTTTTACTCTTGGTGGCCTGCGAATCTCCTGATTCTCGCGAAGTTTTCTGCTTTGAAGACGGAACCTGTGTTCAGCCCGATGGCACATTAACGACCGAAGATGGGCAGCCTATCTGTGAACTGGACAATTCTTGCGACGACGCGGCTTCTCCCGATCCAGATCCTGGTAATGGGACGGGTACCGAGCCGGACCCAGGCAATGGGCTTGAGCCAGTGGTGTGCACTTGTGAGCAAACGGCAACGGATACCGATGCAGATTGCATTGAAGATAACCTTGAGCCGGCGGGACACGCGGGGCAGTGGGATTCTGACGGAGATGGGATCGGTGATGGCTGTGAGGACATCAATCAAAATGGGCAACGAGACTCATTAAACGGCCTGTTCATCGAAACGGATCCGGGCAATTCTGATTCTGATGGTGATGGTCTTGGAGATGGTGTTGAAGATGCCAATCAAGATGGTCGCTACGAGGTCTCGGAAACCCATCCTCTGCGAGCTGATACTGACGGTGATGGCATCGATGATGGTATTGAAGACGCCAATCTAAATGGCCAAGTAGATCTGTGGAACGATAACAATGGAGATAACTGCTATTCTCCTGATTCAGATGAGGCCGGGGAAAGTGATCCACGCACGGCTGATACCGACGGTGATCGGATTCCAGATCACTATGAGGATCGAGACTTAAACGGTCAGTGGAGCCCAGACGAGACCATTGCCTTTCACGTTGATTCTGATTGCGACGGTCTCGGCGATGGCTACGAGGACTTAAACCGAAACGGCTTTCTTAACACTCACGAAACCGATCCCCTTTCCCCGGATACGGATCAGGATGGCCTGCTTGATGGCATTGAAGATGCCAATGGCAATGGCGTTTGGGATTTGGTTACCGAAACAAGTCCTCTCTTACCTGACTCCGATGGTGATGGCCTCAGTGATGGTCAAGAAGATTCCAATCTGAATGGAGTGGTTGATGGATTTGCCGATGAAAACGGTGACGGTTGTTGGCAGTTCACCGAGGTCCAGGGTGAGAGCAACCCGAGACTGCCTGACAGTGATGGTGACGGTTTAGACGATAATATTGAAGATGCTAATCAAGATGGCATTTGCAATAACGTAGATGTCATCAATGCCTTAGACCCCTCTGAGATGATTGCCGTATTGAGTGAAACCTGCCCTTGGTTGGCTGACTCTGATTGCGATGGCCTTGTGGATGGATTTGAGGATTGGAATCAAAATGGGATTCGCGACTTGGGAGAACTCGAACCCCGTCGTGCTGATTCCGATTACGACGGCCTGGTTGACGGCTGCCCTGCGGGTTTACCGTTACAGCTCTGTGAAGATACAAACAACGATGGTTTTGTGAGCACAGGTGAAACCAATCCACTGATTCCGGATTCTGATGGCGATGGTTTGGTGGATGGTTGTGAAGTGAAGTTTGACGCTGATGTTTGTCCTGAACTCGATTGTGGAACCAATCCTCTTTTAGAGGATACGGATGGTGATGGACTCACGGATGGCGAAGAAGATGCCAATACGAATTGTCAATTCGATGCCGATGCATCTGAAACTGACCCTCGAATATTTGATTTACCGCCTTCCGAATTGTCGCAAGCTTTTCCTGAGTGGAATGTTTGCGCCTCTCAGAATTTAAACCAGCTGACTTTTGCTGCCAGCAACCGGTCCAGTCATGATTATCGACTCGCATTGCCTGCTTTGTGGGTGGACCTGGAGATTGCTTGTGATTTGGGAACAGAGAACACATGCCCTGACGGCTCCCAATGCGTGTCCGGCAGTTGTTCCGAGCCAACACCTTATTTTACCCAGCCAGTGGGAATTGATGAGAATAACAATGGCTTTAACCCTCAAGAAAACGCGGACACACTTTGGGGCCATATTTTTCAATCGCCCCGTACGGTGGAGCAAGAAGTTGGCGACACGCGTATTTTGAACTCGGATATTTATGGGTTTATGACAGTACGCCAAGACAGCCGCCGGCTCGACGATATCTTGGACGATATCCGCTCTGATTTGGCGTCTCAATTTGGTACCGTCACAGAGCTGGGTGCTTTAACCGAGCGCCCCGCCCACGATGACCTGCCGGCGGCCCCTACGACAATGGCTCAACGTCAACTGCAAATGACATTGAGCTTGGAAACAAGTGCCTTGGCTCTTCGTAATTCTCTCTTGGTGGATGGATTTTTGGACGGCCAAGTTCCTGACCCACAAGACGCCATCGCAGAGATTGATCCGGTATACGGTGAAGTGGATTGCGCCGTTATTGACCGCTGTTACACAAAGTTTTCGGTTCAGATTCAAGCCGTTCAGCGGGCAGCTCAATTGGATGCGTCTGGTGAAGCTACGGTCTTAATCCTGATGGCGATTACACCAGATGATTCCGATGCAAGTTACGAAGCATCGCGACGCTTTGGCGAGCGGTTAGCGGGCCTTGATGATCTGACGGGTGGAACTGCTTTGGGGCGATTTGATGCTCAGGTCCAAAAAGCTTGCGAAGGTTTGGACCAAACCCAGGCAGAGGTGGATGTTTTGTGGGTGGTGGATGACTCGCGCTCCATGCAGCAAATTATTGGTCGTTTAGAGCGTGCATCTCGTGATGCCCAAGTGGTCTTAACCAGCAATTCGGGGATTGTTGATTTTCGCTTGGCTATGACAACCACCAATGCATCGGCCAGTGCCCAAACTCAGTGCGTAGCGGTTTGTGATGGCAGTTGCACGGCGATGGTACCCTCCAATGATACGATCTGTGACCGAACTTGCGCCGACCAAACCATCGGTTGTGTAACCTTTTGCCCTGATAACTGTGACTCAAATTGCCAAAGTACAGGTGGTGGCGTTTGTGACGCAACTCGATGTGCTGCGGGTTGTTCGTTGCCGGAAAACCATGACCAAGCCTTTGCATTCTCTCTGGGACAGGGCTTTGGGCTTCCTGGGGGCGCCGGTCAACTTTATTATGAAGACAGTCTCTATCTCGATTGTGATTCGCGAACCGTTGATGGTTTAGATCCGCAAAGTTATCAGCGAAGATTTTTCAATAGCTGCACCGATGAGCCGGGATTTGAATCATTTTTTGAATTGAATGGGGCGAGAAAAGCTTTTGCCGAGCATGGCCAGTTTTTAGGCAGTGAACCTGATGCGAATTGCTTGGTTGCGCCCATGGATCTTAGTTACACCATTACGGCCAATGGAACAGCTTGTTTGGACGATGCCGATTGTTATTGCGACCGGTTGGTAGAAACATGTGAAGACGGCCCGCGCGTTTTATCCTCTCAGGTTTGCGATTTGATCCGCTCCATGGGAGGCCTCCCTGATTTAAGTGGCCAAACAAGCAGTGCGCGCCCGCATTCTTCGCCCGAGCACGGTAGTCGCTCAGCATTGAGAGCCATGCAAAAACTCTTACCCGCTTTACCCAGGGATTGGGACGAGAGTGATTCCTCGGAGGGATATAACCCCGCATCTCATATGCGATTGAGTTGTTCAAAAACAGATCCCGATTGCTTACCTTGTGTGCCTGGTGAGGATGACAATTGCATTCCTATTCCGCTGGTGACTGTTTTTCTTTCAGATGAAGAGGATTACTATTTCAAGGATGATTGCGCTGCTTCAGCAGCATTGGCAGATCTTACACCGCTGCCCACCACTTGCCGCTATATGGATGGAGATCCCAATACTGAGGAACCGTGTGACCTTGCCTATTGTAATGGTCAGGGCTTCGAGATGGGGTGGCCTGAGGGCTACGACCCGGATTCATTCGGTTATACGTCCAGTCGAGATAGCACACAAAGCTGGAGAGCCGATCAAAGTGCAGTGTGCTCATCCGATGTGTCTCAGAGTGCGGTGACCTGTGTGGGTGACCCTTGTGAGGGAATCGCCAGTCAAGCTTCCTGTGAAGCTTGGGATGGAACCCAAGGGGCCACCTGTGATTGGAATAGCGCCGGTGGTTTTTGTGCGAATGTATGTTCGCTCCATGGAAACGAGGCCAGTTGTAATTCAGATGACCGCTGTGCTTGGAATACAGCCTATACTCAAGGTGTAGGTGACCCTTGCCAGATGAAGCTGCCTTTAAATGACTGCCAGCCATGTAAGCGCTTGTTGCGTACGGAGCAGATGCTTAACGGCAACTCTGATTTACCCGTAGGTTTTCGAGACGTGGGTCCAGTTTATGCGATTGTGCGAAATAAAGGTGAGCCTGGTTACGGCGTCGTCGGGACTGCCATAGAAGATAGGTGTGAGGGTGGAGCAATCACTTGGGGCCGCGGTGATGGTCAGGCTTATCGTTCGATGGCCATCGGGTCATTGGGCCGTACCCAGGACGTTTGTGCAGACGATTATTTAGATTTTATGCAACGTCTTACTTCAGACCTGGCAATTTTAAGTGCTCCTTATCCTTTGGAAGAGCCGCCCATCGCCTCGACTTTAAAGGTCGGTATTTCTCGTCCACAAAACGGTGACTTCATTTACGTTCCTGTTTCTCGTTCAAGAACCAGCGGTTTCTTCTACGATGCCAGTCGCAATTCAATTGGTTTCAAAAGCGATCCCATTGATGGTGAATGCGGCGGTGGCGATTGCTCCCTCGACAACACCATTGAGCCGGCCGAAGTGGATTTTGCAAGAACAGCCGCTCATGTTCCTCAGCCAGGCGATAAGATCATTGTTTCTTACCGCTCATGGCAACCGGTACCTTGTCTGGATGAATGTGCGGATGATGAAACGTGCGTAAGAATGGTATGCGCTGAAGATTCGACGCCGGGTACCTGTCTCGGGGACGAAGATTCGACGTGCGCCTTGGGCTACGCGTGTGTAGACGGTGCATGTGCCTTGGATTGTGAACTCGGTGAGCTGGTTGATCGCTGTGTGCCCAATACGAGTTGTGAAAGCTGCGAAACCCTAACGCCTCAATCAGAGTGTGAACCCATCGCTGATACGTGTGTTTGTGATGACTCCGACGCGATTCGTTGTGATCCTGATGCATCGATGAATTCTTGCCCGATGGGCTACGCTTGTAGTGCCGGTTGCTTGTGTGAGCCCATTCCCAACTGTGACGCGGGCTTTTTACCGGATGGGACAGTGGACAGCTGTGGCGAGGCTCAGGCCTGCTGCACGCTCTGGGCGGACGCAGACACCACATGCAGTGATTTGGACTCCCAGGGAGATTGCCTTGCGGGACAAGATTGTTCTTGGGCTGCTACAGCCGGCCAATGCGATGGCCTCTATCCTACCTGTTGTGGGCCCGGAGAAACCTTGGGCTGTGATATCGATCCCGATACGGGGTTGTCGGTGGCGTATTGCATTCCCAACTGTGTGTGTGATCCGGCCTGTAATCCAGATACGCAGTACTGTTGTGTGGAATGCGGGTGTGAATGCCGAGATAATTCTCCTTAAAGAGCCATCTCGGCTTTTTAGAGTTGCTTAGTAAGCTTTTGCGAAAACAACACGTTGTTTGGATGGCTTACCGGTCACAATGCACTCACCGGCTTCCATATCGGACTCCAGTGGGATGCAGCGGATGGTTGCTTTGGTGTCTTCTTTGACCTTTGCTTCCGTTTCGGCCGTGCCGTCCCAGTGAGCCATGACGAACTTACCTTCATCTTGCTTAAAGACTTCGGTGAAATCATCGTAGCTATCGAGGCTGATCGTATTGTCCGCCATTCGTTTTTTCGCTGCTGCCAGAAGGTTGTCCTGCTGGTCACTCAAGAGTTTCTCGATTACTTCACCGACATTGTCCAAAGACATGGAGTCTTTTTGATCTTGGGAGCGTTCTTTGTACATGACCTTGTTGTTGTCGATGTCGCGCTGACCAAGCTCAAGCCGAACTGGAACACCCTTTTGCTCCCATTCGAAGTACTTGTGGCCTGGGCGATAATCACGACTGTCCACTACAGCGCTGATACCGCGGGCTTGAAGCTCTTTACGAATAGACTCTGCCTTTTCCATAATCAGGGCGTCATTCGACTTCTTACCGACGATCGGAATGATAGCGGTTTGAACGGGCGCCAGCTTCGGTGGGAGTACCAGGCCATTATCGTCGGAGTGAGTCATAATGAGTCCGCCGATGAGCCGTGTTGAAACGCCCCAGCTGGTTTGCCAGACGTATTCTTGCTTGCCTTCTTTGTTTTGAAACTTAACGTCGAAAGCTTTACCGAAGTTTTGACCCAAATCGTGGCTGGTGCCTGCTTGCAAGGCCTTCCCGTCTTGCATCATTGCTTCGATACAGTAGCTTTGTAGAGCTCCAGCAAATTTTTCGCTTTCGGTTTTAAGACCTTTAATGACTGGCATGGCCATCCAGTTTTCAGCGAAGTCGGCATAGATATCCAGCATGCGACGCACTTCTTCAAGGGCTTCAGGATGGTTCGAGTGGGCAGTGTGACCTTCTTGCCAGAGAAATTCACTGGTACGCAGAAACATTCTTGTCCGCAGTTCCCAGCGCATGACATTGGCCCACTGGTTGATAAGCAGCGGAAGCTCTCGGTAACTATCAATCCATCGCGCGAAAAAGTGTCCGATGATGGTCTCACTGGTTGGTCGAATGACGTATGGCTCTTCCAATTCTTTACCGCCGGCGTGGGTAACCACTGCCAGCTCTGGTGAAAAGCCCTCTACGTGTTCAGCTTCTTTGGTAATGAAGCTTTGGGGAATCAGGAGCGGGAAGTATGCATTTTGGTGACCGGTGGCCTTGAACATATCGTCCAGGGCACGTTGAATCTTTTCCCAAACGGCAAAGCCGTGAGGTTTGATGACCATGGAACCTTTGACCACTTCGGCTGGCTCTGCGAGGTCACCCTGACGAATGACATCTTGGTACCAGCGTGAATAATCTTCGCTACGTGGCGTAATACGTGAGGCTTGCTTGTTTGACATCGTGCCGCTCCTAAATCGAGAGCTGGCCTTCTACAAGACGAACTTGTCCGCGGCAAGGGGTCGAAGCCCTTGAAGATCGACAGATTATGCTGATTTATCAGTAGAAAAGCTTATCGGCGTGCCAGCGGGAAGCGTTCTTTCGCTGATTTGTGGATTTCGAAGTAGAAATTCTGTCCCACAGTGTTCGGTGTGCAGTGGATCGTGACCTGATGAATAAGCTCTCCGCTGACCAAAAGGGTCTGTCTTTGCATTTCGTGTCCGCCGGTTGTGCAGGCCGACTAGAGCTCTACAAAATATGCCAGTTCGATATCATCATGAACCATTACGGGATGCTCTGGTGAACGTCCGAAGGTTGATGAGCGCTCGGCCCAGCTTGAGGACATCACTGCCCGTGCCAGGGAGAGCCGTCTCGATAGGTCAAACTGCATAATGAAATCGTCTGGCTGTGCTCCGGCAAATTGATAAGCGCCTCTGCTGGCCATCAAATCCTCTGCTAGGATCACAAAGGACGAAAGTGCGTCGATGCTCTCGTCATGGTTTCCTTGGGACTTGTGAGCCAAGTGGATGTACCAATAGGCGAGAGAACGACCGGCGTCACTTAAGTAACCGGTGGCGATAGCTCGACTGAATGCCTCAGCCGCAACGGCATCTCTTCCTGATTTGAGAAAGCCAAGAGCAACTTCGAGAAGCTCACTTGCAGTTAAGTCGTCATTGATGATGATTTGCTCGTCGTTCTTATTTTGGGAATCAATAACCACCGTTGGTTGTGTCTCTTCTTGGTCTTGCGTTGATACAGGAGTGCTTTGCTGAGACGCGCAGCCGAGCAGGAGTGCAACGGAAAGAGAAGACGCTAAGGTGATGTTTGCTGTGGTTTTGAATGACTTAATTTTCATACTGCTCCCCCTGCGGATTCCCAACCCTACTCTTATAAGTTTATGAGCTGCATCAGGACTGTGCACGGAAAACTTTCATTTTCTTGACTCAAAGTGAGACACAGTATGCGCGTGTAGGACAATGTATTAACGGGTGGTTTTGACCGCATACACGACACTACCTTTGGTCATGTTTAGTGTTGTCTCTTTTTGGGAATCAGTTATTTGAAGCTTTTGGAGCGTGTCCTCTGCCGGATTCCAAGAGAGTTTGCGTGGCCGATAGTGGTCCAGGCTTTTGGACTGGGCCAGGGAAGAGAGTCTGGGCTGCCGTAAATGCTTGAAAAACATAGGTAAAAAGGCGCCCGCGGGCAATTTGCACCCCTGGGCTTTTCGTGCGCACATTGTGGGATAAATATGGAGGATTGAGATGGGAAAAGTTGCATTGATCACTGGTATTACGGGCCAAGATGGCGCGTATTTAGCGGAGCTTTTGCTAAACAAAGGTTACACGGTACACGGGATTAAGCGTCGCTCTTCGCTCTTCAACACGGCGAGAATTGACCACCTTTACCAACATCCTCATACAAAAGATCGTAATTTCATCCTTCACCATGGCGATATGACGGATACATCGAGCCTTGTGAGTGCGATTCGCAAGTCTTCGCCTGATGAGGTTTACAACCTTGCCGCTCAAAGTCACGTGGCTGTCTCCTTCGAAGAACCAGAGTATACGGCAGAGTCTGACGGTGTGGGCGTTTTGCGCTTATTAGAAGCTGTGCGCATACTTGGTTTGCAAAATAAGACACGAGTCTATCAAGCGTCGACATCAGAAATGTTTGGAAAGGTCAGAGAAACACCACAAACCGAACGAACTCCTTTTTACCCTCGTTCACCTTACGGTGCCGCAAAAGTTTATGCTCACTGGGTCGTTGTGAATTATCGAGAGTCCTATGGGATGTACGCATGTAACGGAATTTGTTTTAACCACGAGTCACCGATTCGTGGTGAAACTTTTGTTACGAGAAAGGTCACCCGGGCGCTGGCGAGAATCAAATTGGGTATGGAAGATAAACTCTTTCTTGGAAATATGGATGCACGCCGTGACTGGGGCCATGCCCGTGACTATGTGGAAGCGATGTGGTTGATGCTGCAGCAGGAAGAGCCCGATGATTTTGTCATCGCCACTGGTCAGCAGCACTCTGTTCGAGATTTTGTTCGTTTGGCGGCTCAAGAATTGGACATGCCCATACATTTTGAGGGCGAAGGTAAAGATGAAAAGGGTCTCACAGAAGATGGACGAGTGATTGTGGAAGTCGAGCCCCGCTATTTTAGGCCCGCGGAGGTTGAAACTTTGCTTGGAGATCCTTCAAAGGCAAAAGAGAAATTGGGCTGGACGGCTCAAACGAGTTTCGAAGATCTGGTGAAAGAGATGGCTCGTTCTGACTTTGAGGGTGCAAAACGTGAATTAAGTTTAAAAGATGGTTGAGGGAAGCGACGTTGGATAAGGATGCAAAAATATATGTTGCTGGCCACAATGGGCTCGTGGGTAAGGCATTGTGCCGCAAGCTTGAGGCCGATGGGTACACCGACGTTTTAACAGCTTCTCGCGACGACGTGGATTTGTGTAATCAAAAAGCGACCCAAGAGTTTTTTGAAGCTGAGAAACCAGACTACGTTTTCCTAGCGGCTGCCCGTGTCGGTGGCATTCATATCAACAGGCTTCAGCCTGCTGATTTTATTTATGACAACCTTGCGATTTCTTTGAATGCCATTGAGTGCGCCAGGCAGGTTGGTGTGAAGAAACTTATTTATTTGGGCTCGAGCTGTATCTACCCAAAGCATGCCGAGCAACCGATTCATGAACATGCCTTACTCGGAGGGGCTCTGGAATCAACCAATCAGTGGTATGCCGTGGCAAAGATCGCTGGCTTGAAAATGTGTGCGGCTTACAATGAACAGTACGGTACGAATTTCTTAACGGTGATGCCCACAAATCTTTATGGCCCTGGAGATAACTTCGATTTAAAGACGTCGCACGTTTTGCCTGCACTTTTGCGAAAATGTCACGAAGCAAAAGTTTCCGGTGATTCGGAGTTGTCAGTTTGGGGTAGTGGCAATCCACGCCGAGAGTTTCTGCATGTGGATGACCTTGCTGATGCCTGTGTTTACTTGATGAAGACGAAGGATGCTTCAGACCTTGATGGCCATGTGAATATTGGGGTGGGTGAGGACCTATCCATTCGAGAGCTGGCGCAGCTTATTCAAAAGGTGGTGGGCTTTGATGGGCAACTGACTTTTGATGCCTCGATGCCCGATGGGACGCCGCGCAAGCTTTTAAACGTAGACAAAATGAATGGTTTAGGCTGGAAGGCTGGTCGCGATTTAGAGTCGGGTATAGCGGATACCTACGCGTGGTACCTTAAGAA
>CAZZDT010000021.1:0-13086 GCA_964652435.1 uncultured Bdellovibrionales bacterium | reverse complement strand
TGCACATCCATACACGAATGTAGATGTGCATCACCCTGGTGAAGGTATGTGGGAGCCCCCGTCAGCTCGCTAAGTCGTGCAGAACCCATAGTATGGTCAACATGAGCGTGGGTGTGAACAATGGCCACAGCTTTAAGGCCATGTTTTTTAAGCCGGGCCAATGTTTCCTCGACGGCATCACCGGGATCAACAATGATAGCCTGCCCGGAGAGTTTATCCCCGAGCAAAACCGCATTGCACCCGAAAGAGCCTGCCGTGTAGGTCTCGCAAATCATCCTAAGATGATAGCTTAAATTTTCCCGTTTTGTCTCTGTCGAGTGAGTGCTTTTTGATGTTGCGCGTAAGTTTGCGTGAAGACATGGGACTGGCTTCCATCCTTACGCGCGAAAAAGAATAAATAATCATGGCTCTCGGGCTTAAACGCCGCCTCAAGTGCTTGCAAACCAGGGTTCGCGATCGGGCCCGGTGGCAGGCCAGTATTCAAATACGTATTGTAGGGTGACGGTTGGCGTAAATCACTTAAACGTAAACGTTCCTTAGGCTTTCCAAGAATGTACTGAACTGTCGCACAAGATTCGAGCCGCATATTCTTATCGAGACGATTGAAGAAGACACCAGCAATTCTTGGCATTTCATCGGCACGCTTTGCTTCGCGCTCAACAATAGACGCCAAGACAACCCGTCGCTTAAGCTCTTCAGGCTCCAGATCCAAGCGGTCGGCCAATCCTTCAAGGCGATCGAAAAAGAGTTGAACCATAGCCGAAACAATATCGCCCGGGGCTAAGCCTTTGGCGAATGTATATGTTTCAGGAAACAAAAAACCCTCTACGGTGTTGCCAGGAATCTTGTACTTACCAAGTAGGTCTGGATTGCGAGCCGCTTCCATGAAGCCCTCGCGAGTAACCAACCCACTTTTCTCTACCAACTCTGCTACTTGTTTTAAGTTAAGACCTTCAGGAATCGTAATGGTCTCGGTGGTAATTTGGCCATCGTGAAGTTCATCGACGACATTCCATGCCCAAAGACCACTGGCGATACGATAGTGTCCAGCCCGCATCGATCGTTCCACACCTTTGACCTTAGCCAGTACACGAAAGGCCAAGCTGCTGCGAATGACACCATCTTCTTGAAGCTTACGGGCTATTTCAGAAACAGAGGCTCCCGGCGTAATTTCCAAAACAGCATTGTGTGTGTGGGCTTGCCGAGGCGGTGCGGCCCAGAGAAGGCCTAAACCACCCACACAAAAAGCCAAGCAAGCTGCAATGGCCACGCGAAAGCGGCGAGGCTTGGCTTCTTCGCGAAACTCTTCCAAGCTGATAACACCCTCAGGAGTAACCACGGCTTCAGAGGTCTCAGCTTCGGAACTTGTCTCTTCGGTCTCAGGCTCTTGCTCTTTCGGCTCGCTAAATTCTGGAATCTCAAAAACTTGAGTCTCAGCCGCTTCAAATGCCACCTGCTCTTCAATTTCAGGCGTCTCAATTTGCGCTGCGGCCGGAGGCGTAACTTCAATCGGTTCAGCCACCACGGTAGGTTCTTGGACCACCGGCTTTTCAACCTGCGGGCGAGGCCTACGCGCTCTTTCCAAAAGTTCTTTGCGGCTGATGGTGGTTCGTGGCCGATGCCTTTGAACCTTGCGAGTTTGTTCGACGGTGGGCTTACCTTGAGGATCTCTAAGAGCGTTTTCGCAAATCTCAAAAACTTTACTCACTGCCGTCAGAGGCAATGGAGAGCCTTGATTGTCAGCATAGGCCAGAGCCTCAAGCCGGTTGTCGATAACCAATGGCAAGATTGCGAAAGCACGCGGTAAGTCGATTCCTAATGTTTGCGCTATCTCATGGCCCCCCGGGGAACGACCAGCACTGACAACGGGCGAAGCCGCCTCAATGGTCCAACGCAAAGGAGTTTGCTCAAGTAGGCTCAAACTTTCGCCACGCGCTTTTAGGTCCATGCCTTTTACATAAGCAACGCGCGCGTCTGTTCCTCGAATCTCAAAAAGCGCCACACGCTCAAAAACCTGACCAAGCGCACGGGCCCACGTCGCGGCGGCGCGAATGCGTTTTCCAGGTTGCTGCTTTGACCCAGCGGTTTGAACTTGTGTACTCAAAATAGGTCCTACTTCAGTTTCTCAATGTCCCTATTGTGGCCCTAGAACGACTCTTTTTCAAAAAATCCGCCTCAAACCAGTTGGTTCAGAAAAAAACGTACTTCTACTGAACACTGAACAACTTATTTTACCTAAAATGAAGGAACCTCTGAACAAAGATAACGATTCCCCCATATCCCTTAACTCTTAAAATGAAGGAAAAAGGGACGTAATTTCAAGCTTCTTACGCAGAATCTGGGCAGAGAAGAAGCAAATGCGTACAAATATTGTCAGAGGGAGATGAAATATACTGTAAAAAATTGCAGTAGACACTTGTTCAGTATACAAACTTAGCAAACAACGATTCGCACTCACACTTGGGGAGAAAAACGATGGCAGGTAACTCAACATTCAACCGAGACAAAGCAATTGAATTGGCCATGGGCTCAATTCAAAAACAATTCGGCAAGGGCGCCATCATGAAACTGGGCGAAGGTAACCCAGTTGCCAAAGACATTCGTGTCATCTCCACCGGTTCCATCGGTCTGGATGTGGCCCTGGGGGTTGGCGGTATTCCACGTGGTCGAATCGTAGAAATCTACGGCCCGGAAGCCAGTGGTAAAACAACCCTTACCCTTCACGCCATTGCAGAAGCACAAAAAGCCGGCGGCGTAGCTGCTTTTATCGATGCGGAACACGCACTCGACGTAAACTACGCACGCAAGCTTGGCGTTAAAACAGACGACCTCCTGGTTTCTCAACCTGATACAGGTGAGCAGGCCCTAGAAATTGCAGAAATGCTCGTACGCTCCAATGCCGTTGACCTATTGATCATCGACTCCGTTGCAGCACTGGTTCCACGGGCTGAAATTGAAGGCGAAATGGGCGATAGCCACGTTGGTCTTCAAGCACGACTGATGAGCCAAGCACTGCGTAAGCTTACCGGTATTATTTCCAAGAGCCGCACCTGCGTTGTTTTCATCAACCAAATCCGAATGAAAATTGGTGTTATGTTCGGAAGCCCTGAGACGACCACCGGTGGTAACGCTCTCAAGTTCTACTCCAGTGTTCGACTCGATATCCGACGCATCGGAGCCATTAAGGCCGCCGATAAAGTCGTGGGCAACCGAACCCGAGTCAAAGTTGTGAAAAACAAACTGGCCGCGCCGTTTAGAGAACACGAATTCGACATCATGTACGGTTTAGGAATCTCAAAAATAGGCGACCTACTGGACCTCGGTACCGACGTTGGAATCATTGATAAGAGCGGCTCATGGTATTCCTACCGAGGAGACCGCCTGGGCCAAGGCCGCGAGCAATCCAGCAACTTCATTCGCAACAACCCGGAAGTCATGAAAGACATCGAAGAGCGTATCCGCCTTCATTTCGGACTGGTTCCAGAGGTAGAGGGCGAGGCCCAAGCCGCTGAGCCAGGCAATGCACCGACCAAGCAGGAAAGTGCGGCCAAGCCTCGTAAGTCCAATGGACGCCGAAGCTCTCGTAGCAGCGCCAATTAAACCCCTTCGTTAGCCATTCCCCTCCAGTATGTGGGCCTCAAGATCCCTCCTGAGGCCCACATACTCTTTAAATCTACGTTTTCATCGAATCACCGGTCTTTGTTCCCTTGCCCATCAGACGCCAGCAGGCTAAGTGCGGCTCTTCGACAAACCTGAGGCAAGTGTTTCAGGCCAAGGGACGATAAAAATGAGTGAACAAGAAATACCTAAAGCACTGGAATTACCAAGCAAAGCTCGGCGCTACCTCAAAAGTATGGCCCACCACATGCGTGCGGTGGTTACGGTTGGTCAAAACGGTGTGACCGACGGCGTCCTTGGCGCTGTGGATGCGGCACTGCTTCAACACGAGCTCATCAAAGTTCGGATGCACGAGCCAGAAGACAAAAAACAAGCGGCAAAAGACCTCGCCACTCAAACCGGCTCTTGCCTCTGCGCTCTGGTAGGACACACCGCGATTCTTTATCGCCCTCATCCTGAAGAACCCGAAATTAAACTGCCTCGATAATCTTCTTCGCGTCGATCCAAGGTTGATGCTCCGAGTGTGCTGATCTACAACATCCTCCCAATTGCAGTCTTAGAGCAAAGGATGTTTTCATGTGGCGTTACCTCGTTTTATTTGTATTAGCTCTTCCCATTGCAGCTGCCTGCAGCAACGATGATCCTCCACCCACTACTGCAGAAGCCGGTGACGGAGAGGCACGGGACGAAGCCATCATTACGACGAACAAAGGTGTTATCACCATTGAGCTTTACCCAGAGCGCGCGCCCATTACAGTCGCCAACTTCAAGCAATATGTTACCGATGGCTTTTATAATGGCGTCGTCTTTCACCGGGTCATCCCAAACTTCATGATTCAAACCGGCGGACATGACGAGAAGCTCAACAAAAAGAAACCTCGGGAAACCATTAAAAACGAAGCCACCAATGGTCTAAAAAACAAACGTTACACTGTGGCCATGGCAAGAACCGGAGTCATCAACTCGGCGACCAGCCAGTTCTTTATCAATGTCAAAGACAACGCCAATCTCGATCACCGCGGCCAAGAGCCTCGTAAATTTGGATACGCGGTTTTCGGCAAGGTCATCGAGGGCATGGATGTTGTTGACTCCATCGCAGGTGTTCCAACCCACTGTCCAAGCCAAAAACGAGCACCTTGCAACGCACCCATTCCACCAGGCATGGGCGATGTTCCAAAGGACAACATTGTAATCGAAAAAGTTGAACTCGACTGAACCAAGTTAATAGGAGGCCATCATGGCTACGATCTTCCCATTCAAAGCCCTTCGTCCTCGGCCCGACCTCGTAGAGCAAGTGGCGGCGGTTCCTTACGACGTGGTTAACCGATCTGAAGCCAGAGCCTTGGCCGAAGGCAATCCACACACGTTTTTGCATGTGACCAAGCCTGAAATTGATTTGGCGGACGACGTGGGTCTTTACGATGACGCTGTTTATGCCCAAGGCGCCAGCGCACTTAAAAAGATGATCGACGACGGTGTGATGGTGCAAGACGAAAAGGATTCGCTCTACGCCTATGCACTCACCATGAATGGCCGAACGCAAACAGGGTTTGTTCTATGTGCGTGCACCGATGAATACGACCAGAACATCGTTCGTAAACATGAGTTCACCCGCCCAGACAAAGAAGATGACCGAGTCAGAAACATCGAGGCACTTGGCGCTCAATCGGGAACCGTGTTCTTGGTTCATCGCCAATCTGAAATCCTCGCTGCTGCAATGAAGCAAGCAACTGCCGATACGCCGGCCGTTGACTTTGTTGCCGCCGATGGCATCCGTCACCAACTCTGGGTGATCG
The DNA here is from genome assembly GCA_964652435.1 of uncultured Bdellovibrionales bacterium. Classification (GTDB taxonomy): domain Bacteria; phylum Myxococcota; class XYA12-FULL-58-9; order XYA12-FULL-58-9; family JABJBS01; genus JABJBS01. Next base: position 7,672 of record CAZZDT010000021.1, on the reverse strand, counting down.
CGGAAGACAACGAGATTGCACAAATCGTAAAAGGTTTCGATGCGCTCGGCCCTATCTACATCGCCGATGGTCATCACCGTTCGGCGGCAGCTTCTCGCGTAGCCAAATCCAGCCGCGACGCAAACAACGACAACCCGGAGACACAGCGTTTCCTAGCGGTTAGTTTTCCAGAAGATGAAATGTTGATCATGGACTACAACCGGGTTGTTAAGGACCTGGGCGATTACGATGCCGCATCCTTTCTCAATAAGGTATCGGAAATCTTTACCGTTACGCCTGGTCGCTTAGACGCTTCAAAGAAGCACCATTTTGAAATGTATCTAGGTGACACTTAGTACACTCTCGCGGCCAAAGAGGGCACCTGGAATCCAGAAGACCCGGTCGAGCGTCTTGATGTAAGCATTCTGCAAACACAACTTTTGGAGCCATTGCTCGGCATTAAAGATCCACGACGCGATAAGCGAATTGATTTTGTCGGCGGGATTCGTGGTTCCCAAGAGCTTGAAAAACGAGTTGCCGATGGTTTCGCAGTTGCATTTAAACTTTGCGCGACATCCATTGAAGAGCTTCTGGCCATCGCCGATGCCGGCGAAGTCATGCCTCCAAAAAGTACTTGGTTTGAGCCCAAGCTACGTGATGGCCTGGCGGTTCATCTCATTTAAATCATTAGATTTTCAGCCCAAACTAGGGCCCTGCGGGTATGAACCAGCATGACTGCGCCAATCAATATTGATAGCCGAACCCAAGACGCGGGGCTTTTCCAAGCGCCAACTCCTGGCCAAGCTCCCGTAAATAAAAGCGAAAATCCGATTCAGGACCTTCAAATGGCTATCCAGGGCCAATCTCTTTCCGGCAGCGGTAAAGAGTTCGTTGGCCTGATGAAACGCCATTGTCCCGATATCCGACTGAGCGAGCTACCCCTCGAAGTGGCTCAAATGATCATCACCAGCCAACATGAAACAGTCATGGAAATGCTGGAAACTTGGTCGAAAAGTATAGAGGAGCAGGCCCAACTGGACAAAGAGGCCCACAAAAGAAGCTCCGCTCAAAAAGAAAATCTCGAGCGCAGTCAAAAACACCGAGACGCCTTGGTTCATGCCTTGGCTGCGAGAAGCTCAGATCCTTCACCTTCGCTTGCACCAGAAGTGGTCCCCGCGGTTCAGTCCCTGGTCGACAACACTGTCGTGACACCGGCTCAGGATGCGCTGCAAGAGCCAACTGATTTCTCGGGCGTTCGCCTAAGGGATTCGTAAGACAATTCGAACGATCAAAAAAAAGCCCGGTTGATGCCGGGCTTTTTTAGTTTCTAATTCTTTACGTTTTTACTGCACTGTCGGACTTTCTTCCGCCTCATCTGAGTGATGAGACATCTCAATCACTTGCTCAAGGTCGAAAGGTACTGTTGCCCGTGCTTTCTCGTAAAACGCGTCTGGATTATCCAAGCTCAAAGCATGCTTTAAAACTTCATCTACATGCGCAACCACATGGAATGTCATTTCTTTCGCAATAGACTTTGGAATTTCTTCTAGGTCTTTCTCATTTTCCTTGGGCACCAAGATTGTATTGATTTCAGCCCGGTGTGCGGCCAGAGCCTTTTCTTTCAAGCCCCCAATTGGCAACACATTGCCCCGAAGCGTGATCTCGCCGGTCATAGCCACATCGTGACGAACCGGGATTCCCGTGAGTGCAGATACCAATGCCGTACAAATGGTGATTCCAGCGGAAGGACCGTCCTTCGGCATCGCCCCTTCGGGAACGTGCAAGTGAATATCAATGTTGGAATAAAAATCTGCCGGCAAGCCCCAAGCATTAGAGCGCGAACGCACATAACTCATAGCCGCCTGAGCAGATTCCTGCATGACATCACCAAGCTTGCCCGTGATGGTTAGCTTGCCACGGCCAGGCATGATCCCAATTTCAATTTGCAGAATTTCACCGCCAACCTGAGTCCAGGCCAGACCGGTGCTGGTTCCAACGAGCGGCTCTTTCTCACCTTTATTCGTACGAAACTTCTCCACGCCCAAAAGCTTTCGCACACGGGCTGGCGTGATACGAATCGTGCGGTCTTTGCCTTTAGACAAAACGTCGCGGGCAATCTTTCGACACACAGAACCAATCTCGCGTTCCAAAGTTCGAACACCGGCCTCACGTGTATAATGTTGAACGATGCTGCGAGTAGCCGCCTCACTCCATTCAATCTTCACATCACTGATACCGTTTTCCTTCTTTTGTCGCGGAATGAGATAGCGCGTAGCAATGGCCAGTTTTTCCATCTCGGTGTAGCCAGCGATGCTGATGATTTCCATACGATCTTTGAGCGGCAAGGGAATGCCTTGCATGTTGTTCGCCGTACAAACAAACATCACCTTAGAGAGGTCATAATCCAAATCAAGGTAATGGTCGTTAAAGGTTCCGTTTTGGTGCGGATCGAGAACTTCAAGCAGTGCTGACGCTGGATCACCTCTGAAGTCCATGGACATCTTATCCACTTCATCCAAAAGGAAGACCGGGTTGGAGGTACCCGCACGCTTCAAGGACTGGATAATCTTTCCAGGCATTGCACCGATGTAAGTACGACGGTGACCACGAATCTCGGCTTCGTCTCGAACGCCGCCCAAGCTCATACGAACAAATTCTCGTCCTGTGGAGCGGGCAATGGATTTAGCCAAAGATGTTTTACCAACACCTGGAGGACCAACCAGACAAAGAATTGGGCCTCTAAGTTCATCAACAAGTTTTTGAACCGCGAGGTATTCAAGAATTCGATCCTTCGGCTTTTTAAGGCCGTAGTGATCTTCGTCTAGAATGTTCTCAGCATTATCAAGCTCTAAAATGTCTTCGCTGTAATCCATCCATGGGAGCATCAAGCACCAATCGATATAATTACGAACCACCGTAGCCTCAGCGGACATCGGCGCCATCATTTTCAAACGGCGGATCTCTTTCGCTACACGCTTACGAACTTCTTCGGGTAAAAGCTTTTCCGCGAGCTTTTCTTCGAGCTCAGCAATTTCGCTCTTCAGGTCGTCACGCTCGCCAAGCTCTTTTTGAATCGCCCGCATTTGCTCATTGAGATAATACTCTTTCTCCGTGCGCTCCATTTGCTTTTTGACGCGGGAGCGAATCTTGCGCTCAACCTGCAGAATCTCAGTTTCGGACTGCATCAGCTCAAGAAGCTTTTCCAAACGCTTGTGCGCAGATTCCATCTCAAGCATGGCCTGCTTATCTGGATGCTTCACCGGTAGGTGAGCCACAATTGTATCGGCCAATCGGCCAGCCTCTTCAATGCCCTTAACACTCGTAAGAACATCTGGCTGTAAGCGCTTGGACAAGCGAGCGTAGGTTTCAAATGCCTCCCGAGCCGTGCGAACGAGCGCGCGTATTTCAGGAGTATTCTCTGAAACCGTTTCAACCGGCTCCACTTCAACCAAAAAGAATTCATCGTTCTCAACGTAGCGCTTGATGCGCGTACGACGGCGACCTTCAACCAGCACTTTGACCGTCCCGTCGGGACGCTTGATGTGCTGCATGATCTGACCAATGGTTCCGACCTCGTAAATGTCGTCGGCCTTAGGATTATTTGTTCGAGCCTCTTTTTGCGCGGCCAACAAGATTTCTCCATTGCCGCGAACTGCCTCATCAACCGCACTGATCGATGTTGAGCGGCCCACATAAAGTGGAACCATCATGTGCGGGAACACCACGATGTCTCGCAGTGGTAAAAGTGGCAGCATATTTGGTTTTTCTGAACTACTCATATCTTACAAAATCCTCGTTCAACGCGTAAACACGCCCTACGCAATCTAATCACCCATAGGATACCGCGCAAGTAGGTGCCAACTGATTCCATATCTCTAATGGCCTAATTTAATTGAATACGCCACAATGATGGCGCGATTATCGGCCGGTGCGTACATATTATAGCACAGCCAGTGGCCGGATCCTCTTTCTAACCGTTGTCTTTAGGTGCGCACGGTCGTACTCTTTTGGCCTCATGAGATCTTTATTTTGTATAGCTTTACTGGCCTTCATGGGCTGCAATCAGTCCCCAACCGAGCAAACTCCCGCGGCCACTCCAAAAGCCGCTGAGAACGCCAAAGCTCAATGCCTCACAACGGGTATTCCCGACGTGCGAGCCATTTATTCCGCCGAAGGGGAGCTGATCTGGGATGATGCCACCGGCGCCCCCATTCGAGGGGTTATCTATGATGCAATCGAGATTCACGGGGACAATCTGTGTGCGGGAACGTTTACCATGGCCGACGGCGTCCATCCGGCCATCGAATTGCCTCGCACAGTGGTGGACGGCAAAAATCTTTTCGTGAAGATTCCCTGGGATAGACCAAGGGTGGACAACAGCATTCTGCTGCGTACAAAGAAAAGCTTTACGAAGATCAATCTAAGCGTGTTGCCGTGGAACGAAGTGAAGCGACAAATCTACGTGAACGAAGTGAAACAAAAAGTATTCAAAAAATAAGGCCCCCATCACTTTTCAGTGACAGGAGCCTTGTATCAATTCTTAGCTGAGAAGGTCTTTAATTAGCTGGCCTCTTTGACTGGCTCACCCTGATAGACAACTCTCGGTCGCTCACCACGGGTTACAACTTCTTCTGAAACCACAACCTCTACGATGTCAGGCTCGCTCGGAATGTCGTACATGATATCGAGCATCGCCGTCTCGAGAATCGCACGCAAACCTCGCGCCCCGGTCTTACGATCGATGGCCTGATTGGCAATGGCGGTAAGGGCTTCGTCCGTAAACGTCAGCTTAACCTCATCAAGCTCAAACAATTTCTTGTACTGCTTGATCAATGCGTTCTTTGGTTCAGTCAAAACACGAACCAATGCCGGCTCATCGAGTTCCGTAAGGGTTGTAACAACTGGCAAACGACCGATGAATTCTGGAATCAATCCAAATTTCAAAAGATCCTGACCTTCTACCGCGGCCAATACTTCGCCAGGTGTGCGCTGCTTCACAGAAGAAATCTCTGCTCCAAAGCCCATACCCTGTCGACCCAAGCGTCTTTCTACAATCTGCTCCATGCCACTGAAAGCACCACCACAGACGAAAAGAATATTGGTTGTATCAATCTGTAGAAACTCTTGCTGAGGATGCTTACGACCACCCTTAGGTGGAACGCTTGCGGTGGTTCCCTCGATAATCTTCAAGAGTGCCTGCTGCACGCCTTCACCGGATACATCGCGGGTAATCGATGGGTTCTCGGATTTACGAGCAATCTTATCGATTTCATCAATGTAAACGATGCCGCGCTGAGCGCGTTCAATATCACCGTCGGCTGCTTGGAGCAGATTAACGATAACATTTTCAACGTCTTCACCCACGTAACCGGCCTCTGTAAGGCTGGTTGCATCTGCGATGCAGAATGGTACGTCGATAATACGTGCAAGAGTTTGCGCCAATAACGTTTTACCGCTGCCCGTTGGGCCCAAGAGCAAAATGTTGCTCTTTTGCAGTTCCACATCATCCATCGCAAAATTCGAATCGATTCGCTTGTAGTGGTTGTGCACCGCAACGGAGAGAACCTTTTTCGCCCGCTCCTGACCAATGACGTATTCATCTAGAATATCTTTGATCTCAGACGGCCGTGGGATTTTGGTTGCTGGGCGCGCTTCGGCTTCCTCAGCATCAAACTCCTCGCGAATGATATCGTTGCAAAGGGAAATACACTCATCACAGATATAGACCGTAGGTCCTGCGATAAGCTTCTTAACTTCTTTTTGGCTCTTTCCACAGAAAGAGCAGACCAAAGAACCGGATGTTTCGTTTTTTCCTGGCAATGTAATGCTTCCTCGTTGCCGTTAACCGGTGCAGCTTATGCTGCCCCTCTATTATATCGTACGTATTCAAAAGAATCTTTAGATCCGATACGAGCAACTGGCAACTTAATCACCAACACAAATTCCGCAAAGCCGCCTCTCAGCGGGCTTTGCGGCATCTATGATCCTGTTATTACAGGATTATTTCTCGTCTTCGTCTCTGGCATCTTCTGCTTTGGTAATCACCTTATCAATAAGCCCATATTCCATTGCTTGCTCGGCGCTCATGAAAAAGTCGCGATCAGAGTCTTGTTCTACAACCTCAGGGTCCTTACCTGCATGCGTAGCCAAAAGCCCATTCAGGAGCTTTTTCATCTTCAAGATTTCACGGGCTTGGATTTCCATGTCGGACGCTTGGCCGCGCATTCCACCCAAGGGCTGGTGAATCATCACTCGGCTGTTGGGCAGAGCGAAACGCTTACCCTTTACGCCGCCGGAAAGAAGTACCGCCCCCATGCTGGCCGCTTGACCCATGCAAAGGGTGGCTACATCTGGCTTCACGTATTGCATGGTGTCGTAAATCGCCAAACCGGCAGTCACTGAACCGCCCGGAGAGTTGATGTAAACACTGATGTCTTTTTCCGGGTCTTCAGACTCCAAAAAGAGCATCTGGGCAATGATGAGGTTGGCCACATGATCATCAATGGGGGTGCCAATGAACACAATGCGGTCTTTTAGAAGACGCGAGTAGATGTCGTAGCCGCGCTCGCCCCGAGGGGTTTGCTCAACAACGTAAGGCATCCAGTTCATAGGTGTGCTGAAAGAATCGAATTCATTGTTCATGGTAGCTTTTACTCCGCTAAAGGTTACTTAGCTCAAACCACAGAATAGGGTTGGATTCAATCCGCGCAAGGGCACAGAGGCCCCTCGCGAAGCAACAATTTCACGGAAATAAGAACGCGCAAGCCAAAGAGTTTATTCAGCCGCCGCCGCTTCTTCCTCAGGCTTAGGGTCCACGCGAGTGGCTTTTTCAAGAATTGCGTCCACAGTACGGTCTTCTAGGAGACGGTACTTCAAGTTTTGACGCTCTTGTGGATTCTTGAAGTGAGCTTTTACCTGGTCAGCTTGGTCGCTGTTGGTTTCGCAAAGTTTTTCGATTTCAGCATCGATATCTTCTTCGCCAACCTCAATTTCAGCTGCCTTGGTCACTTCCATAAGCAAGAGTCCACCGCGAACCTGCTCTTCAGCCATAGGGCGGTTTTCTTCTTTGAGATTATCAACTTCTTCTTGGCTCAGCTGTGGGCGGTATCCCATCATTTGCTGCATTTGCATGGCCGCATTGTAAATCATGCGCTCAGCTTGCTCATCTACAACCGATGGAGCTACCTCAAATGGGTTTGCCTCAACCAAAGCCTTTAGTGTGAGTTGACGCTCTTGGTCTTTGGCTGACTTTTCCTTGTGGCCGCGCAGCTCTTCGGTAACCTTCGCGGTCAAAGCTGCTACATCGTCTTCACCAACATCTTGGGCAAAATCATCATCGAGAGCAGGAACTTCTTTTGCTTTGAGTTCGTGCAAAGTCGCTTTGAAAGTTGCTGTTTTTCCAGCGAGGTTTTCCGCTTGGTAATCTTCAGGGAATTCAACTGGGAATTCGATGTCTGAAGGAACCGTGGCACCTTCCACGCCTTTTTCAAACCCAGGCAAATAGCTTCCGCCACCCACTTCGATTTGAGCACCTTCAGCTTTGCCGCCATCAAATGCTACGCCATCGATAAATCCTTCATAATCGAGGACGACGAAATCGCCTTGCTCAACCACGGTGCGGTCTTCAACTGGAACCATTTGTGAGTGCTGCTGGCGCATAGAATCGATGCGTGCTTCAACTTCAGCATCTTCA
>CAZZDT010000020.1:0-13395 GCA_964652435.1 uncultured Bdellovibrionales bacterium | reverse complement strand
AACAATAATCGACGCGCTTTGGCTCGCTTTAGAGGTGTATCGATATGAGTGAACATAAAGTAACTTTTGAAGACAAGTCCTACGAACCGCAGACGGTTTCGAGCGGACCCAGTTTGTCAGAGGAACTCACTGCTTCCAATTCACCGCTTCTATTCGGTTGTCGTACGGGCATCTGTGGAACCTGTGTGGTTGAGGTAGAGAGTGCAGGAGACCTGCCGCCCCCGGACGAGGATGAGCAGGAGATCTTAGAAATCTATGCTGAGGGAAACCCCAAGGCGCGGTTGGCTTGCCAGGTGAATATCACTTGTGACGTTCACATCAGACCGTTGGATGAATAGTCCTCTGGGAGAATAATATGGATTTTCGTGATTTTTGGTATGTGGTTGCCGAGAGCCGAGAGTTAAAACCAGGACAAGTCCTTGCTCGAAAATTAATGGGTGAGTGGCTCGCAGTATTTCGTGATGAAGATGGTAAACCGGCCGCGGTCCAAGACCGTTGTAAGCATCGTGCCGCGCAATTGTCGCTTGGAACGGTAAAGAACGGTTGCTTGAGCTGTCCCTATCACGGTTGGGAATACGACAAAGAAGGTGAAGTGGTGGCTGTCCCCTCCGAGGGAGAGAACTTCAAGCGCGCGAAGAGTCGACGGGTTCAAAATTATTCGACCATGGAAAAGGATGACTACGTTTACGTTCGCCTGCAGGATGGGGATGAAGCATGTGAAGAACCCTTTGCCATGCGTCATTATGGTGAGGAAGGTTGGCATACGGTACGACTCATCAACAAGTTTCAAAACAACGTGACCAACTGTGTTGAGAACTTTATCGATATTCCACATACGGTTTATGTGCACCCCGGTATTTTTCGTAATGAACGTCGTCAGAAGATTGATGTTGAAGTATCCCGGAAGAATGGTGCGGTGAAGGCCATTTACAAAAATGAAACCGATAACTTGGGCTGGTTCAGCAAGCTTCTGAATCCAGGAGGAACCGAGATTGTTCATACCGATGAATTCTTTATGCCAAATGTAAGTTGTGTAGAGTATATCTTTGGTCCTAAACGACACTTTATCATTACGTCTCAGTCTATTCCCTTAGAGGATGATGAGACGCTCGTTTACACCGATCTCACTTATAATTATGGCATTTGGAATAAGCTTGCGGCGCCCATAGTCCGTTGGCAAGGCCAAGCCATTATCAATCAAGACATTGATGCGTTGGCGAACCAGATGGAAGTGATTAAAAAGTATGGTTCGAAGTTTGCGAATACTCCAGCCGATACCATTCATGTTTATGTTGAAACCATTCAGCGCGAATTAGAGCGCGGTAAAGACCCTCGCAAACTTCCTGAGAAGTGTGTCGAGGTTTCGATGCTGGTTTAAGGCAGTGTCATGGATTTCCTTGCCTCTATAGACCTTGGAACTTGGGCGCTCTTTGGCGCCTTTTGGAGTTTGGTTTTTGGAACGGCATGGTTTGGCGGCGGCATCTCAATTTTCTTCAATCGCAAAATGGACGACTGGATGCTCGATGGTGTGAGCCTCTTTGTCCAAGGAGCTCTGATACCGCTCTGTCAGGTGTTCCTGGTAGCGGCACTGCTTGGTCGTTTAGCGCCGGGTACCGCGGGAACTTTGGACCTTCATCCCATTTTATCGTTTGTGCTTTGTTTTGTAGGTGTAGACTATCTTTATTATTGGAACCACCGAATTCTTCACACACCAAGGTTGTGGCCTATACACCTTGTTCATCACACGGCTCCCCAAATGGATGTGTTAACAACCTCGCGAAACACCGTTTGGACCAGTTTTTTTATTGTGTACTTATGGGTCAATGGAACACTGGTTTATTTGCTGGTCGATCCTGCGCCTTACGCCGCGGCGGTTACCTTAACGGCTATTTTAGATCTGTGGCGGCACTCTCCACTGCAGCCTAAGGGAGCCTTAGAAAAAGTCCTCGGTTCGTTTTTAATCTTGCCGAGAGATCATGCATGGCATCATTCCCAGGATGTCTACGATGTGAATTTTGGCGCCAATTTAAATTTTTGGGACAAGCTTCATGCAACGTGGCACCCGTCGGAAGGCGAGCCACAGGAACTTGGAGTGAAGTCTAATATTTCCCTGGTTTCCAGGCTTTTGTGGCCATTCTAATGACATTATTTGGAAAACTTATAACGTTCTTTCCCGGTTTGCATGCCTTATTGGTGATAGCGAGTGCGGGTTATTTTATCTTGGAACCAAGTTGGGCAAGAGCGGGATTGATACCGCTTGCGATTTATATCTTTCCACTTGTTGCTTATCATCTTCATCAGATGGTCGCGCCTGTGGTGGAAGGTGAGTCCAGTATCATTGGAAGCTATTCGCCTTGGTATGGAACCCATATGATTCAATTGGTTTTTATTGGGTTTCCATCCTGTGAAAGATTTCTACGGCTTTTTCCCGGTGTGTTCTCAGTTTGGTTAAGACTCTGGGGCAGCAAAGTTGGCAAAGGTGTTTATTATACGCCGCACCTTGAATTGGCAGACCGCGGGCTTCTTGAAATCGGAAATGGTTGTGTCTTTGGCTACAACGTAAAAATTGCCGGCCATTATATCTCTCCGAGTAAAGAGAAGGGGCTCAAGCTTTATGTTCGTAAAGTTGTTATCGAAGACGGTGGTTTTGTAGGCGCTGCGAGCCGGTTGGCTCCCGGTGTTCGTGTGAAGGCAGGCGCATTGGTTAAAGCAACGGTAGACGTTTATCCGGATACGGTGGTTGAGAAAGCCTGATGAAAAAACTGCTTTTCTTTTTGTTACGTCTTTTGGCCACACCCGGGGCAAGACGTTTTCAAAAAGCATTGAAGGGTCCATCTCGTGCTCAAGCCACTGTGCTCTTTGATATTGTTTCAGACCTTAAGAAGACCGAGTACGGTAAACACCTTGGCCTGACTTCTGTTGCTGATTTTCGCGACAAAGTCCCTGTCGTCGACTACGACGGCTTGGCCCCGTGGATTGAGAAGCAAAAGAAATTCGAAGCCAGCGCATTGGTTGCTACTCCCGTTCTCTTTTATGAGAAAACATCCGGTAGTACAGGGCCCTCCAAATACATTCCCTATACGAAGGATTTAAGAGCCAGCTTTACCCGCATGTTTTTGCTTTGGGCTCACGACGTGGTGGCCAACGGGCCTGGGCTTGGAGAGGGCAAGTTGTATTTCTCCGTATCGCCGTCTTTCGACGAGGAGACCCAAACAGAAACTGGCGTTACGGTGGGAATGGAAGACGATGCTGATTATCTCGGAGGTATTTGGCGCTACCTCATGGCTCCGTTTTTTCTTTCACCGCCTGGTTTGGGTAAGATTCGAGATCCCGAGAAGTTTAAGTGGGAGTTGAGCAAAGCCTTACTCTCCTGCCGGGATTTAGAGTCTGTTTCTGTATGGAACCCATCATTTTTTACGGTGGTCTTAGATTATATTGAAGACCATCGCATCGATTTGATTCGGGAAGTAGGCGATGAATTGGACAGCTTAAGCGTCGAGGCTCTCGAGCAATCAACGGTTGACTGGAAGAAGGTGTGGCCAAAGCTTAAATTTGTGTCTGCTTGGGCCGATGCCAACGCGGCTCCTTTGGCCGAAAAACTTCAAGAGAGAATTCCTCAAGTACTGGTTCAGGGCAAAGGTCTTCTGGCCACAGAAGCACCGATGACCATCCCCATGTTGGGAGTTCAAGGCGGTGTGCCATTGGTCAACGAGGTCTTTTTCGAGTTTGAAAATGAGAAGGGTGAATTGCTGCATCTTGAGGACCTAGAGCCAGATGCTACCTATGGACTTATTCTTTCACAACGAGGCGGATTGGTGCGCTATCGCATGGGTGACCAAGTCCAGGTTGTGGATCGAGTGGCGAATACTCCAACTTTAAGATTTATTGGTAGAAACAACCGGTTCAGTGATTTGGTGGGCGAAAAACTTAATGAATCTTTTGTACGGGAAGTTCTGGACGAACTTTCACTTAACGGTGCAAATTTTCGAACGTTGATGCCGGTACGCAAACCTAAAGACCATTATGTGTTGCTTCTTGATCACCACGATGGAGACATCGAAGAACTCAGCCTGGCCTTAGAGGAGAGTTTGTCTCAGGCATACCATTATCGGCACGCCCGCGCTCTGGGCCAGCTTCATGAGGCACGGGCGGTTGTTATGACGAATCCTTCCGAGGCGATGAATGCTTACCACGCTCGAGCAGGCCGTCGTATTGGTGATATGAAGCAGAGTTATTTGATGTCGACTCCAGCCGATAAGACTTTGGCAGAGTTGTTGCTTGAGCCTGCTTCATGAAAAACGATTTTTTCGGAGCATGGGTTCGCTGGGTCGCCAGCCATCGTTTGGTGACGGTCGTTATATTGATGGCGATGACCATGGGATCGATATGGCAGCAGCTTCGATTTCCGATTGCGATGGACAACAGTCCGGAAGCTTTTATTGGCACCCAAACCCCTGTCCGTCAGGCATTGGATTTGTTTCGGCAAGAGTTTGGCCATGATTCTTTATTTATGATTTTGGTCGAAGGTGATGTGTTTAGCTCAGAGTTTCTTTCCGAGCTTAAAGCAATGCATCGAGAACTGGAGGGCTTAGAAGTTGCTCTCGAAGATCCGATGGAAGCGAAGCTTTTGGAGGATGGCGCAAAGAGTTTGAATGGGTTTTCGGATGCCGATGCTGGGACAGAATGGGGTGAGGAAGAGGGCGGATCGATTTTCACGGAGGTCACTTCATTAATCAACGTTCGAGACACCTCTTACACGGACAATGGATTGCGCGTGGGCGATTTGATGGAAGATTGGCCCACACCAAGCGCCTTGCCAGCCCTGAAGAAAAAGGTCTTGGGTGAGCGCTCATACGTTGGTCGGGTGGTAGGTGAAGAAGGTCGGCACGCGATGGTGCTGATTCGGACGGTGGAGATAAGCCGCCGTGATACAGCGCGGGTTTATCGCGCGGTTGATGATGTGGTCAATCGATACAATCGTGACGGATTTCAAACCCATACAGCCGGCAACCCGGCATTGGTCGCACGGTCTGAAGAACTCTCGCTTCAGGATATGAAGCAGATTTTCATCCTGAGTTGTATTTTGATGGTGAGTGCTTTGGCTTGGGTTTTTCGACACCCGGTTGGTGTTTTAGTGCCGGGTGCTGTCATTGTGCTCTCCAATATCTGGACCTTTGGTCTGATGGCTTGGATGGAGAAGCCGGCTACGTTTTTGACTTCGATTCTACCGGTGTTTTTGGTGGCGGTTGGGGTCGCGGATTCCATCCATTTTCAATCGGTTTATCGAGATTTAAAAGCCAAAGGTGCAGATGCCGCTAACGCATTGGAGACGACGGGACGCCTGACTGGGACGCCGATGCTATTTACCACACTTACAACCATGACCGGTTTGTTTTCATTTCAGTTTGCGGAATTACCGGCCATCCAAGAGTTGGGGCTCTTTGGCGGTTTAGGGGTAGCGATTGCGTTTTTCCTAACGATTGTACTCATGCCGATTGTTTTGTCGCTTTTTCCGGACAGCCTAGATTCTCACCAGGCTCGGCGAAGCAATTTTTTGAAGGTGTTTATCGACAAAGCGAATCTTCTTTCGGGTAAGCGTGTGGATGGTGTTATTCGAGAAGATGTATCAAAAAGAAATATGCTCCTGGTTTTGGGCGTGGGTATTTTTGTTTTAGCGGCAGCTATGTGGCCACAAATTCGCGTCTGGCACGAGCCGATTGAATGGTATCCCGAGGAAGAGCCCATTCGAGTTGCTTTTCGAACCATCGATTCTCATATGGGTGGTGCTTCGCAGCTTACATTGTTGGTGAAGCCGAACGGAGAAAGTGGCTTACGAGATCTGAAGTTACTTCAGGGATTAGAAAAACTCGAATCTGACATATTAGGTTACCAGGATGCGGATATCGGTAAGCGGTTGGCCGGAAACGCGGTCAGCATCTTAGATGTTGTTCGAGAAACCCGGCGGGCGTTGCACGATGGGAAGGCTGAATTCTATTCTCTGCCCGCAACACAAGAGGAGTTGAATGATATTCTCTTCGTGTTCGAAAATGCCTCGCCACAAAGATTGCGACGCATCTCAACCCTAGACCTCTCGCTGACTCATATGACGTTTACGGTACAGTGGTTACCGGCGGGTTCTTATGGTCCTATGACCGCCTTTATTGATCATTCCATTCGCAAGCACGTGGGCAATCAAGCGCAGATTCAACCCACCGGGATTGTCTACATGTTTTACTCGACAATTAATCAACTTTTGGGCGATTTGATTAGAAGCTTTGGTTCGGCTTTTGTCGTGATTAGTATTCTGATGATTTTCATTTTGGGAGAATTCAAACTTGGCATTTTATCGATGGTGCCAAACTTACTGCCCATTGGAATGCTGCTTGGATTTATGGGATTCGTTGATATCCCAATGGACCTTGCCACGGTTCTGGTGGCGTCTTTGGCCCTAGGCCTGTGTGTGGATGATACGATCCATTTTCTCCATCATTTCAAAGTAGAATATGGACGCACGGGAGATAAAGACCGCGCGATTGATTCATCCTTGCAGTGCAGTGGACGTGCCATTGTCATTACGAGTTTGGTTTTGATTGCAACGACCGCCCTTTACCCGACCGCGGTACTCAAAAATATGGACCGTTTTGGTATTCTCGTCAGCATGACGATTGTGTTTGCGGTGTTTGTCGATCTGATCATTGGGCCTGCTTTGCTGCGCTTTGCTTATCGTTCGAAATCCCATGGGTCACAATCTGGCGGATAGTCAGTAAATCATGGCGCAGGCCGGAATAATGGCCGCCACGCGATTCTTTTCTTTCAATGATATCAGGGCTTTCAGACCGGTTTCGGTGGCATGGGATCTGCTAGGTTTAGAGTACCCTATGCAGGAGTGAGTCAATAGAATGTATGAAGGATGGGATACTGATTTATGGTTACGGGTTGCTTATCTAGCAGCGGCGATTCCATTTACGATTATTCGTCTTATGGCCAACAAACGTTGTGGTCAGGTGACTTCAAAGAATGATTTCTTGGAAAATTGGTGGATTAGGCGCGGCATTCGTGTGTTCGAAACACTGGGTGGTTTGGGCATGGTTGCTTGGGTGATTCAGCCTCAGTCTATGGACTGGAGTGCTCTTGAGATGGGTGAGGGTGTTCGATGGCTTGGTGTTGCCTTTATTTTCGCTGGCACACTCTTTACGTGGTGGGTGCATGAAACGCTTGGCGACAACTTCAGTCCATTTCTCCACGTTCGTAAAGGCCATGAGTTAATCACCACCGGACCTTACGGTTTTGTAAGACATCCAATGTATACGGCTTTGTTTATGGTTCTTATCGGAACCTTTTTAATCACTACTAATATTTTTATCTTTCTAACGACGGCAGGTGTTTTGGCTGTGCTTCTGGTTTACCGGATTCCACGAGAAGAACGCGTGTTAATGGATGCTTTTCCAAATGAATACGATCGATACGCAAATAATCGACCGCGGTTTCTTCCGGGGTTCTAAATTTGAACTCACGAAATGGGACCGTTTCGTGTTGAGACACACGAAGCCATTGAATCTCTGGATTCATGTGCTGAGCATGCTGATGTATTTTGTGGCACCTTTGGTTGCGCTCTTCACAGGTAATCTGTGGTGGTTGCTTGGGCCCATCTTTTCGGGTTCCGTGGGGGCTTTTGGACACTGGTTATCTGGTGATGGCGGTGTGAGCTTGAAAGAGGCGACGCTTGAGGTGACGGTTCCTTTTTACGTTCCGTTGGTTTTTTGGAAAATCCTGACGGGTTCTTATTTTACCTATGATGTGCCGCGGGCCCGGGCAAAACGTAGACAAAAATCCCTTCATTCTTAGTGAGTTCGCTAACTTCCTTGAAGACTTTATTCTAAGCCCTTGTGAGTTGGTCTTTCCTTCCTTATCTTGGACCCGGCTGCGGCCAAGTGAGGATGAATCATGGGAACAAGGGAATCTAAAAAAATACTAAGAGCGAGTGGAACTGAACTCGCTCGTATGATTCGTGATGGCGAGCTCACAAGCCGCCAAGCCGTGGAAGAGCATATCGAGCAAATTCAACGTGTGAATCCAACCTTGAATGCAGTCGTCCGTGAGCGTTTTGACGAGGCTTTAAGTGAAGCCGACGCCGCAGACGCTTCTTTAAAGACTATGAAACCTTCGGAGATCCCACCTTTTCATGGCGTCCCATGCACCATTAAGGAATGTTTTGGTTTAACGGGGATGCCGCAGTCCGCAGGTGCGGTGAAAAGGCGAGGGGTGATTGCATACGAGGATGCCACCGCCGTCAAGCGGCTTAAGGATGCCGGGGCGATTGCAATGGGAGTGACGAACACTTCTGAACTTTGCCTTTGGATGGAGAGCAACAACTACGTTTACGGCCGAACCAACAATGCTTATGATCCAAAGCGAACCGTGGGCGGAAGTTCGGGCGGTGAGGGTGCTATCATCAGTGCGGGAGCATCTCCTTTTGGCCTTGGTTCAGATATTGGCGGCTCGATTCGGATGCCGGCATTTTTCAATGGTGTTTTTGGTCATAAACCAACCGGCGGTTTGGTGCCCGGGACTGGCCAGCATCCATGTGCGGAAAACGAAGCGCTACGATTTTTGACCACCGGACCATTGTGTCGCAAAGCAGAAGATCTCATGCCTTTGGTAAAAGCCATGGCTGGTCCTGATGGAGTGGATACGGGCTGCTATGAAATGGAGCTCGGGGATCCTGATGATGTGGATTTGACCGGGCTGCGCTATCTAAATTTACGGGGTTTCAAGCGCTACCCGGTTCATCCGTCCTTAAAGTATCGCCAACAATTGATGGTGGATTTGATGAAGCGGCGTGGATGCCAAGTCATCGATATTGATATTCCGGAATTCTCGATGGCGTTTGAGATTTGGTCGGCCATGATGGGAGAGGCGGCGGATACACCATTTGTAGAGTTGATGGGTGATGGCGAGCCCGTGAATGCGGCCGCTGAATTGGCCAAATGGATGGTTGGGCAATCGGACCATACGGCTATGGCATCGCTCTTGGGCATCGCTGAAAAGCTGGTGGAGGTTCTGCCTGGCTTTCGAACAAAATTGGTCGAGCTGGGCCAAACCTTGAAAGCTCGGGTGACCGAGATGCTCGATGATGATGGGATACTTTTCTTACCCAGTTATACGTCGCCCGCTCCGAAACATAATGTGGCTTTTTGGAATCAGCTGCGCCTGCGGTCAGATTACGCTTACACGGCCATTTTAAACGTGATCGAGGTTCCGGTGACCCAAGTTCCTCTAGGAATGGACCGTTTGAGGCTGCCTTTGGGCATTCAGGTTGCGGCCCGCCATGGCAATGACCATATGACCATTGCAGTGGCCAAGATGCTTGAGCGCGAGTTTGGTGGTTGGCAGCCCCCGCGCTTAGCAGACCTTTAGCCCTTCAGATTTTCACCGACCAAGTCTTCCAGCATGGTCATAAATACCGGTTGGCGCCCAACTGGGGCCAGCAACTCGAACGTAAGTTCTTGATATTCTTCGGAAAACTTATCGAGCATCGGCGGTACATCTTCCCGTAAATGCTTGCCGGCAGAGAGAAAAACAGGCAGGACTTTGACGTGACCCGGTCCTGACTCGGCGATTTGACCCACCAGTGTGGCCAAATCAGGCTCGCTGCGCTCGAGAAAACCAAGATGGACTTTGTCTTGGCCATATCTTTGCTGGAGCTCAGTGGTTAGCTCTCGAAAGGGAGCAGCCCAAAGCGGGTCGGAGCTGCCGTGACAAAAGAGAATCACATGAATGGATTGTGTAGCGTTCATGGAGGCACCTTAGCCCACTCAGTTGAAGGTTTCCACTTGCGCACTGGCCTTTGGGGCGGTAGAGGGGCGCCAAACAGTGCGTGGAGGCTCGTTGAGAACGGCTGCGCACCCCAAGACCCACGACGTTAATGGAGAATGATATTATGAGCGAAACTACACTGGTACTCTTGAAGCCTGATTGTATGACCAAAAAAGTTGCCGGCCAGGTAATGACTCGTTTTGAAGAAGCTGGTCTTGAAGTTATCGGATGCAAAATGCAGCACCTGACAGCTGAGAAGCTTCGTGAGCACTATGCACACATTGCTGACAAGCCATTCTACCCAGAAGTGGAAGAGTTCATGCGCTCGACTCCAGTGATTTCTTTGTCGCTACGTGGCGACAACGCAATCGCAAAGATTCGTGAGCTTGCTGGACCAACCAACAGCCAAGAAGCGGCTAAGGGAACCATCCGTGGTGATCTCGGTGAAGACGTTATGCGCAACATCGTACACGCGTCTGACTCTCCAGAAGCAGCTACAGCTGAGCTTGAGCGTTTCTTCGCAGCGGGCGAAGTATTCGCATAAGAATCGTTGATTGATTTTGATGAAAAGCGTCGGTCTCTTTCTAAGAGCCCGGCGCTTTTTTTTATTCTCCTAGGCGGTTCCCGCGGCGGAGTGTGATCCAGTTACCATTGCATTCGTCTAGAGCATGAAGGGTGTCATCGGTGTTGGTGCCGGTCTCTAAGGCAAGTGCGGTTAAGCACTTTTGATTGCCACTGATCAGTAGCTTTTTGACAACATCGTTATCGTATTCGTTGGGACTACGAGGGAATACCGTGAAAATTGGATCCTCACCGGTAACAAGGTCATCTTCTCCTGGTGTAATCATTTTAACGGTATTTGATGAAGTGATGAATAGGTTACCAAACGAGTCGAAAAGCAGTCCATTGGGTGATTGTAGATCGGTGTAACGTGCTCCAGGTAATTGAGCGCCCAGTAGAGTTCCGTGGCCCGCAACGGTCGTTATCATTTGAGAGTCTGAGGCAATACGTCGAACTCGATTGTTGTCGGTGTCGGCAATATAAATATCTCCCTGCTGATTGATGGCTACAGATTGTGGATTATTCAGATAAGCCAGTGTTGCCTGGCGACCATCATCATCGAGGTATCCTCTATTCATCGGAATGCCGGCAATGGTTTCAACGTTGTTCGTGGTTTGACATGGATTGTTCGGATCCAGGCCTATTCTTCGAATGACGTGATTACCTGAATCAGCGATGTACAGATAATTATTATGAACCGCCAAACCAGCCGGGGCATTAAACTGTGAATTCAGTGGTGAGCCATTGGAGTAGCCGCTGCCATTGGCGCTGCCCGCGAAGAAGGAAACCAAAGGACCATCGAACGGTTCATCCACACAATGAATCGTGGAGCCGTAAGACTTGTCCCAATATCCAGTACTGGATTGTTGTTCACTGATATAAACAGCACCTGTGTCTGGATCTTGAACGATGCCTGCAGGGTCAACCAAGGTACGATGTGTGACAATGGGTTGAGGGGCAAGGTTTTCGGGCGGTTCACAGTTGGTATCAAAACACGAGAGGTAGCCTAGTCCAGGATAACCAAGAACTGTTTCTACAGAGTAGAGTTCGTCATCGGTTCTTTGAAATTGTCGGATACGTCCAGCTTCGGCATCAACAACCCAGTAGGCTGATTCATCATTTGTTTGAACCAAGTGCATTGCCTTTGGGCGGTCAAAGGATGCTTGGCAATTGATATCATCGCTGGCGCAATCCCCAGACCATCGGATGGCTCCGGCGATACTGCTAATGGTCTCTTCTGCACCGGTAGAACGAGAGCGAATCAATCTTAAGTTCTGGTCAACAGCAACCCAATCTGCGTCAAGCCCTGCATTGTTAGGGACTTCTTGAATATCGGTAATGTTCAGAAAGATTGCTTCCGAGGCGGGCTCAAAATCACCAATGTCTCCGTTGGGTGCTATGGTATTTCGTCCTGCATGCGCTTGGAGTTGCCAGCTTACACCATTCGGAATCAATGCCCGGATGACAGTTAATGAGTCAAAATAGGCACCGCTGCTGAGCCCTAAGTTACCGCCCATATTGGAACCACTGCCGGTCTCTTCAGCAAAGATCACTTGGCCATTGGAGAGGGGCCTGATTGCGGAGACCTCACCAATGGAGCCCCATAAGGCATCATTGCCGTTACCACAGTCGCCGGTTGTACATAATGCTCCATCTCCTGCAATGACATCCACATTAGAAGCGAAAGATGTTGGTCCGGTAGAGCGAAGTCTCAAGATGCGACGGTTTGAATTGTCGGCGATCCAGAGGTCACCATTGGGGGCAATGGCGAAGTTCCGAGTAGAATCCATTTCGACTCTTTTTCTATTGCTCTCGAAAGGGGAACAATCCATCGCGCCATCCTCACAACCGAGAATCAATTCAATGTTTGAATTACCGTTAACGCCCGAACCGGTGTTGAAAGATCTGTATATTTTATTGTTGTCGAGAATATAGAGATGGCCGTTAGAGTCTGTTTGGATGCTTTTCAGATAGTCAAATTGGGCATTTGAGCCCAATCGACCATCAAGGCAATCGTTTGCATCACAATACTGGCCATCTCCGATGATGGTTTGGACGTTCAGCCCGTCTCCGGCAGCATCACAAACGTTATTCCAATCATTGGTTGTAGAGAGGCTAATCTTACGAATTCGATTGTTTCCTGTGTCGGCGATATAGAGATAGTCGGAGCCACCGAGAGCCATACTGGTTACGTCGCTGAAACCAATCAGACCTTCTTGTTGATTGTCGCCGCACTCATAGCCATCGTTGTAGTAGCAGTAGCTGCCGGTGCCTGCGAGTTCGTATCTTTGGTTGGTAATGCTGTTTACCTTGTAAATGCGATAGCCATAGGTGTCGAGGATGTAGTAGTCGCCGTTCGTATCGAAGTGAACTTCCCGGGGGCCCTGCAACGGGAGGGAGTCCACTCGGTCTTGAATGCATATACCATCCGGTGCGCTAAAGATGATCGGTTCTGGTAGAGGATTTGGGAAATTACCCTCGCGCATGATGCCGCGGTTGGTGTCGTCGGATGCATAGACTCTATTTGCGGGGTCAGTGCTGATGGGAAAGCTTCCCTCGTACTTCCAATTGAGTGAGGTGATGTCGGAAACGACCCATTCATCTGGTTGAGTCTCAGTGAAGGTGACGATACCTGCTTTATCAACTTGTTCTAGCCACCGAACCGATGCTCTCAGTTTACCATCTGCTGATATATCAATGTCCGTGACCTCATTAAGGTAGATATCGAGAGCTGATTTACCAACGCTAACGGAGCAATTGCCGATACATAAATCATTTCCAATGACTGGCGAGAGTTCGCTCATAACCCCAGGCTGATCAAGCAATCGATAGATGGTTCCGGTGTAACGTTCGGTTAGGTAGATATTGCCAGCTTCCCGTACGAAAATAAATTCGGGGTCAATGGGAGCGCTCATGGCTGGAGGAAGCGTTATCTGTTGGATCTCTAACGCGATAGTCGTGGGGTCGAGTGTCAGAATGACATTATCTCCCCCGAAACTGTCGTCATAAGTGGTGGAG